>NZ_JBFANF010000034.1:0-133678 GCF_040674675.1 Dactylosporangium sp. NPDC049742
GGGGTGGTGGTGCCGCCGGTGGTGGTGGCGGTGACGCTGTTGGACGCCGCGGACTCGCCGACGTTGTTGTAGGCCTTCACCGTGTACGTGTGGGTCGAGCCGGCGGTCAGCCCGGACACGGTGGTGGAGGTGCCGGTGACGGTAGCCCGTACCGTGCTGCCCTCGTAGACGCGGTAGCCGGTGACGGTGCCGGTCGAGGCGTTCCAGGCGAGGGTGAAGCTGGTGTTCGTGGTCGCGGTCACCCGGAAGTTGCCCGGAGCGGACGGCGTTCCGGCCGGCGTGGTCGGCGGGGGAGTGGTCGGGCCGCCGCCTCCGGTGCACGTGCCGAGGTCAGTCCACAGCGACGGCGTGGTGGACGGGGTCCAGCCGGTCCCGGGGTAGGCGGTGTGCGTCTGCAGCGCCCGGTACGTGTGGCCCTGGTACGTGACCTGGGTGCCCACGGTGTAGGTGTTGCCCTCAGCCCAGACCGGCGCGGTGCAGGCGGCCTGGACGGCGGCGCTGCCGGCCTGTGCCTGGAGCGTGGGGACGAGCACGATTGCCGTCATGACGGTGGCGGCCATGCCCGCTGCCAGTGCGAACTTACGACGTTGAGAGCTCATTGGACTCCTCGCCATCGATGGATCGATGGCGAGGAAACTATCAGTTAACACTGTTAAATGTAAGAGGCGGTTACTTTCCTGCTTGCTCATCTGTAGGTCAGGTGGGCGACAGGCCGGCGTCGGCGAAGATGTGCCGGGCCAGGGCGGAGCCGAGGAACGCCACGAACGCGTCGGCGCCGACCGTGTTGGGGCCGGTCGAGACCTTGATGGCGGTGTACTGGTCGGCGATGAGCAGCGCCTGGGAGAAGTCGAGGGCGCGCAGGTCGTTGCCGGACGCGACGACGTCGGTGCGGTAGACGAGCGCGGCGTCGGCGGCACCCGAGCGGACCCGGGTCAGCGCGGTGGCCGGGTCCGGATCGACGGAGACGGGGCGCACGTCGACGGCGGCGGCGGTGAGCGCGGCGCGGCTCACCCGGCCGCACGGGGTGGTCTCGGCGCACAACGCCACCCGCCTGCCGGGCAGGTCGGCGAGGCCGGCGATCCCGGCGCTCGGCGCGACGGCGATGACGATCGGGTCGCGGGCGACGACAGCGGGCTCACCGCGGGCGTGCCCGGCCGTGACCTGGGTGGTGGCGACCGCGTCCGCGGACACGAACACGTCGACCGGCGCGCCGGCGAGGATGTGCCCGGCGTGCTCGGAGCCGCGGCCGTACTCCACCGCGACACGGACGCCCGGGAACGCCTCCTCGAACTTCGGCACGAGCTGGGTCAGCGTGGCGCGCAACTCGTCGGCGGCGTGCACGACGACCGTCCCGCCCGGCGCGCCGGACCCCACCGGTCCGCCGGCGGCGTGCTGGTGGTCGCTGCCGGCGGAGGCCGGCGCCGCGGCGGGCGCAGGTCCGGAACTGGGCGACGGGCCGGAACACGCCGCCAGGCCGAGGCCGACGACAACCGCGGCCACCGCGACAGCGGCCACGACGTTCTGGCTGCGCAGGTTCATCGGCGTGGGCTCCGCTCGATCGGGTGCTCGGAACCGTCCGGCCCGGGATGCCCCGGGCCGGACGGCCTGTTCTTCATCAGTACGTGTGCCGGATCAGCAGGCGCCGTTGTCCTGCCAGACGCCCCACTCCCCGGTGGTGCCCGGCTCCTCGCCCTGGGTCCACCAGCGCGCGGTGTACTTACGGCTCTTGTGCGAGACGGTCATGCCGCCGGTGTAGACGGCCGAGGCGCTCCACGCCGCGCCGCAGTTGCCGGTCGGCGGCGGCGGCGGAGTGGTGCCACCGCCGCCACCACCGCTACCCACATTGACGTCGACGCAGGCGTAGAACGCCATCGCCGTGTCGTAGATGTTCCAGACGGCGAGGATCTTGTGCCGTCCGCTGGGCAGCCCGGTGACGTTGTGGTTGACGATCTGCGGCGGCTGCGCGTTGCCGTTGGTGAACGTCTGGTGCAGGTTGCCGTCGACGTAGTACTGCCAGTTGAGCGTGCGGTGCATCGCGGTGTTGCGCCACGTGAACGTCTGCGAGCTGCTGATGTTCGTGACGCGCCAGCCCTTGTTGTCCTGGTCGAGCACTGTGTAGCTGCTCCCGCCGCTGCAGTTGCGGGAGCCCTTGGGCGCCTCGACGCTCTGCGGTTCGTACTGGATGGAGCCGCAGTTCGCGACGACACCGGTGGCGCACTGGTCCTGGCGGCTCGGTGGGCTGGTGACCCAGCCGTGAGCGCTGGCCGGCGTGGCCGAGAGGATCACGGTGAACAGCGGGGCGGTGAGGAGGGCGGCAGCGAGGACCGCCAGTCTTCTTCGGAGGGTCATGTTGCTCCTTCGGCAGACGTGAGTCATCCGTTGACGACCGGTCCGCCCACCGGCGTCGACCTTCCCATCAGGGAACGTCAATCAGTTAAGTTTGTCAACAGTTAGCCCGCCGCCGGTCCACGCCACGTTGTCGGCGCGTTCACGATCGGGCCGGCTCCTCGGCGGACGGCGCCGGACGCGCCTGCGGGCGGTTGCGGTGGTGGCGGCCGGCGGTCGCGGTCGACCTATAACAAGACATCTTTACCTCGGGGAGGCACCGGATGACCGACCAGTTGACCATGGTGGCGCAGGCCGAAGCGCTGTCGCGGGCGCAGAACTGGCAACAGGCCGCGAGCGCGTGGCAGGCCGTGGTCGACCTCAACCCGGTCAACGGCGTCTACTGGGACCGGCTGGCGGGGGCGCGGTTCTCCACCGGCGACTACACCGCGGCATTGAACGCGTACCGGCGGGCGGAGACGCTCGGAGTCTGGCCGGTCCGCGGACCCGACCCGGTGCCGCTCACCTCGATCTTTCCCGGTGAGGTCTCGTACCGGATCGCCTGCTGTCACGCGCGTCTCGGCGACAACGAGCAGGCGATCACCGCGTTGGCGGCAGCGGCGCGCCAGCAGCTTCGCGATCTCGACAGGGCTGCCACGGACGCCCACCTGGCAGCCCTGCATGACGATCCACGGTTCCGGGAACTGGTCGGCACACCGGGCGACCACCGGCTGCCGCGGGTCGAGGGGTGGCGCGCCGACCTTCGGACACTGCGCCGGGAGATCAAGCGCCGCATACCGTTTCCACACCTCGTGGACGCCGACTTCGATACCGCCGCCGACGACCTGGACCGTGCCATCGCCGGGCTGGACGACGTGCGGATCGTGGTCGGAATGTGGCGGCTGCTGCGCCGGCTCGGCGACGGCCACGCCTACATCGACACCGACCAGGCATTTCCCGGCTGGGGCCACTGCCTGCCGGTGTGGTTCTACCTCTTCGACGAGGGTCTGTTCATTCCCCAGGTTGATCCCCGCTACCGGCAGCTGCTCGGTGCGCAGGTACTCGCCGTCGACGGCCGACCTGTTCCGCTGGTCCTCGACACCCTCGATCCGCTGCTGACCCGCGACAACGACTACGGGCCCACCGCGAGCGCGCCCGCCTGGATGCGTCAGCCGGTGTTCCTGCACGCCCTCGACGTGGCCGACAACCCGGACAAGGCCACCCTCACCATCCGCCCGGCAGCCGGCACCGTCACCGACGTCACGCTCACCGCCGAACACCTTCTCCGCCGCGCAGAACACCGCCACCCTCCTCGACCGGCACACCAACGCCGTGTTCGTCGGCGAACCCAGCGGGTCCAGCCCGAACTTCGTCGGCGAAACCGTGCCGTTCCGCCTCTCGTACAACGGCATCCAGGCCAACGTCTCCGACCTGTACTGGCAGACGTCCTGGCCACTCGACCACCGCACCGCCATCGCACCCGACATCTACGCCCCGCCCACCTTCGCCGCCTACCGTGCCAACACGGACCCCGCGATGGACGCCATCCTCGACCACCTGCACAACACGGCGTCTGCCAATCCCGCCTGACGGGCCGCGGGGGTGACCGGCCGGACGCTACGGACCGGTCGCCTCGGCGACCGCTGTCTCCTCCATGCCGAAGAGCAGGGCCTCGGCCAATGCGGGCGATACGTGGTGGGTGTCGATCTCGATCCTCAGGAGGACCTCGCCGGCCGAGCCGAACACCGTGCCGTCGTCGACGTTGAGGAAGATCCGGGCGTACACCTCGTCGCGCTTGATCGGCCAGCGCATCGTCGTGTGCGGCAGCGCGGCCCGGATGTCGGCCGGGTCGACGAGCTCGGGGCGGAGCGGGCCGCGGCGGTCGTTGTAGAAGCTTTCGAGGTCGAGCTCCGGGCCTCGCTCGCGGACCACCTCGGCGGTGACCTCCTCGAGGCGGGCGCGGTCGTAGTACCCGTACTTGTGGGCCGTCATCGCGGCCCGCCGCACCCGGTCCAGCGCCTCGGCGAACGGCTGCCCGGCGACGTCCATGCTGCACAGGCTGGTCTGCGACACCGGCCCGACGACCGCGGCCAGCCCCGGGCGGAACCGGTTGCTGGTGACGAGCCGGGTCGCGACCGGGTTCACGCCGCCGACGCGGGCCATCGTCACCGCGTAGACGGTCTGCATGATCGCGGCCGGGTCGACCTGAGTTCGAGCGGCGAGGGTGCGCAGGGCGAGGTCGAGGGCGACGGAGGTGAGCTCGCCGCGCCAGTACCGCGGCTGCTGCGGGTCGCCGTCGCCCGCCAACCGACGCAGCGGGATGGCCCGCATCGTGTTCGCCCAGTGCCGTATCGCGGACGCGCTCTGCCGCTGCCCGGCTGGCGAGCGCTGCCACCGTACCTGCTCCAGGGCCTGCAGACCGTCGACCGGCGCGGTCTCGCGGCGCGCGCTCTCGGCCAGCATGACCGCCGATCCACCGCCGTCCGTGACGAGGTGGCTCATGATGGCGACCAGGTGTGTCGGCGTACCGTGCTGCTCGACGACCGCCATCCGGACCGGCCACTCGGCGGCGAGGTCGAGGTCGGTCTCCTCGTAGCGGCGCTGGACGGCCTGCCCGGCCTCCAGCGGGTCGCCGTCCCCGGCGTCGACGACCTCCAGCCCGATCGTGCCGGAAGCGTGCACCACCTGGCGGGGCGTGCCGTCGGCCTCGAACTTCAGCCGGGTGCGCATCGACGGGTATCGGGACATGAGGTACCGCAACTGCTCGACCGCATCCTCGAGGGTGTGCCCCGCGGGCAGCGGCAGCGTCCCACCGATCGGCATCCAGGTCTTCTGATCGACGAGGGCATGCCAAATTTCCCGCTGCCCCCACGACAGCTCGTCCTCACCGGAACCCTCGCCCGCGAACTCCACGGAGATCAACCGCCTCATTCACGGGATCGTAGGACCCTTTTTTCGAGTCGCAAATCAACTCGCCCCGGTTCCATCCCATCGGCCGAGGCCATGTCCCGCAATCGGCCCATGGAGCCGGGTTGGTCCGGTCGTGGTTAAAGCGCTTCAGAGAGCGCTCCCAGGAGCTGGCAATCGGCGGGCGTCGCTGGTCAGCATTCCGTTGCGGTGCCCTGGCCTGCGCGTGGGGCGGCAGTGGTCGGAGGTCGTACGTTCCTCGCGAAGCATTGACACCTCTCCAAGGACCGGTCAGAGTGACGTCTGCGAGAGCGCTCTCTCACACCCGCGACACACCGCCGACACCCCAGCTTCACGAAGGAGTCCCTATGGAATGGTCGGAACCCCGCCCCGGCCATAGACGTTCATCCGGATCATTGACGAGCCGGCGCACCCTGCGCATGGCCGCCATCGTGACCGCGGTAGCGGCCATGCTGGTGACCTACATCGTCGTGGTCACGACCCGCGCCAACGCCGCCGAGACCCTGCTGTCGCAGGGCCGGCCGACGACCGCCTCGTCGACGGAGAACGCCGGTACCCCCGCCAGCAGCGCGACCGACGGCAACACCGGCACCCGCTGGTCGAGTGCCTTCAGCGTCCCGCAGTGGATCCAGGTCGATCTCGGCTCCGCCCAGTCGATCACCCGGGTCGCACTGAACTGGGAGGGCGCGTACGCCACCGCCTACCAGATCCAGACCTCCGCCGACGGCAACACGTGGACGAACATCTACTCCACCACGACCAGCACCGGCGGCCAGCAGAGCCTGCCGGTCACCGGCACCGGCCGCTACGTGCGCGTCAACGCGACCGCGAAGGCGACCCAGTGGGGTGTCTCGCTGTGGGAGTTCCAGGTCTTCGGCGGTACCCCCGACACCCCCGGCGGCTGCGGCACCACCAACGCGGCGCAGGGCAAGACGGCCACCGCGTCGTCGACCGAGAACGCCGGCACCCCGGCCTCGGCCGCGTTCGACGGCAACACCGGCACCCGCTGGTCCAGCGCGGCCGCTGACCCGCAGTGGCTCCAGGTCGACCTGGGCTCGGCCGTGTCCGTCTGTGGCGTCTCGCTGAACTGGGAGGCCGCGTACGCGACCGCCTACCAGATCCAGGTGTCCACCAACGGCACGAGCTGGACGAACATCTACAGCACGACCGCCAGCACCGGTGGCGTGCAGACCCCGGCCGTCACCACGACGACCGGTCGCTACGTGCGCATGAACGGCACCGCCCGGGCCACCGTGTGGGGCTACTCGCTCTGGGAGTTCCAGGTGTTCACCGGCTCCGGCCCGACGAACTCGGCCTCGCCGTCGCCCAGCACGTCGTCCAGCACGCCGACCCTCCCGACGTCCGACACCCCGGACTTCGGCCCGAACGTGCGGATCTTCGACCAGTCCACCCCGGTGGCGACCATCCAGTCCGCGGTCGACCAGGCGTTCAACGCGCAACTGCGCAGCCCCACCGCGCAGTTCGGCACGCAGCGCCACGTGTTCCTGTTCAAGCCCGGCACGTACGGGCGGGTCTGGGCCAACGTCGGCTTCTACACCACGGTCGCCGGTCTCGGCCTGAACCCCGACGACGTGACGATCAACGGCGCGGTCAACGTCGACTCCGGCTGGAACTTCGGCGACGAGCTCAACGCGACGCAGAACTTCTGGCGCAGCATGGAGAACCTGTCGATCGTGCCGGAGGGCGGCATCAACCGGTGGGCCGTCTCCCAGGCCGCCCCGATGCGCCGCGTGCACATCAAGGGCAACCTGACCCTGGCCCCGTCCAACCAGGACGGTGGGCAGGGCTACTCCAGCGGCGGCTACCTCGCCGACTCGGTGGTCGACGGCTACGTGACCTCCGGCTCGCAGCAGCAGTGGTACACCCGCGACAGCCGGATCCAGCGCTGGGACGGCGGCGTCTGGAACATGGTCTACTCCGGCGTGCAGGGCGCCCCGCCCAACGCGTTCCCGAACCCGCCGCACACCACGCTGGCGACCACCCCGGTCACCCGGGAGAAGCCGTACCTGTACGTCGACAGCGCCGGCCTGTACCGCGTCTTCGTGCCGTCCATCCGGCGCAACTCCGCGGGTGCCACCTGGCCGAACACCCCCGGCACCTCGATCCCGATGCGGAACTTCTACGTCGCCAAGCCCGGTGACAGCGCCGCCCGGATCAACACCGCCCTCGCCCAGGGCCTGAACCTGTTCTTCACCCCGGGCACCTACTCCCTCGACCAGACGATCCGGGTCACCCGGGCCGACACGGTGGTCACCGGCATCGGCTACCCGACCCTGATCCCGGTCGGCGGCGTCGAGGCGCTGAACGTCGCCGACGTCAACGGGGTCAAGGTCAGCGGCCTGACCTTCGACGCCGGCACGACCAACAGCCCCACGCTGATGACCGTCGGCGCGGCCGGTGCGCACACCGACCACGCGGCGAACCCGATCAGCATCCAGGACGTCTTCTTCCGCATCGGCAGCAGCGTCCAGGGCAAGGCCACCACCACCCTCGCCGTGCACAGCGACGACACGATCATCGACCACATCTGGGCCTGGCGGGCCGACCACGGCGGCGCACCCACCGGCTGGACGGTGAACACCGGCGACACCGGCCTCCTCGTGAACGGCGACGACGTCCTCGCCACCGGCCTGTTCGTCGAGCACTACCAGAAGTACGAAGTGATCTGGAACGGCAACCGCGGCAAGACGATCTTCTTCCAGAACGAGAAGCCGTACGACGTGCCCAACCAGGCAGCCTGGATCGGCCCCCGGGGCAACGGTTACGCCGCCTACAAGGTCGCCGACACCGTCACCGACCACGAACTGTGGGGCGGCGGCGTGTACTGCTACTTCAACGTCAACCCCGCCGTCCGGGTGGACCGAGGCTTCGAGGTGCCCAACCGGACCGGCGTCCGGCTCCACAGCGTCATCACCGTCTCCCTCGGCGACGTCGGCACCATCGCCAACGTCGTCAACGACACCGGCGGCGCCGTCCCCAACCCGGCCGGAAACACCACCCCGCGCCAGGTCGTGAACTACCCCTAACCCCAACCCCAACGCAATACTGACGTGAACCAGGCGGCCACCGGTGCAACCCGCACCGGTGGCCGTTCGTCCGGAGGTGCGTCAGTTGGCCGGCACCGCGCCGCCTGCCTGCCAGGTGTTCCAGGGCACGTTCCAGTCGCCGTACCCGTCCCAGGTCGGCATCGTCGGGCCGCCGGTGTCGGTGTAGGTGATCGGGTCGCCGACCTGGGCGAAGTTGAAGTACGCCTTGGCGTTCGCCTCGGTCAGGTTGGTGCAGCCGTGGGAGGTGCTGCGCTGGCCGATGTTGCCGCCGTTCCAGCTGGCCGAGTGGACGTACTCGCCGGAGTTGGTGACCCGTACCGACCACGGCACCTGCTCGTCATAACCGTCGCCGACCATGTGTTCGACGGCCTTCTTCTCCATGACGACCTTGGTGCCGTTGAACGTGGGGGTGCTCGCCTTGCCCAGCGACACGGGGAAGTCGAAGACCTGCTTGCCGTCGGAGGTCACGACCATCCGCAGGGTCTTGCCGTCGACCTTGCCGACGTTCGCCGGCCCGGTCTTCATGTCGAGGGTCAGGCTGTTGTCGTACACCAGCCCGGTCCCGCCCGACTTGCCCTTCGTGTCGAGTTTCATGGCGACGTCGGCGTGCGCCGGCCAGAACTCGGCCGGGCGGTAGTGTGCCTCGATCGGGTAGCCGGCGTAGATCGTGGACTTCTGGAAGTACCACGCGCCCTCGGTCGGAGCCCCGTTGACGGTGACCTGGGTCGCCGCGTCGAAGTCCTTGGCGCTGGTGATCGACGCCGACAGGTACGCGATGATCGGCATGCCCACGCCGTACGTCGCCCCGTCCTTCTCGTACAGCCGTACGTGCACCGGCTTACCGCTCGGCGCCGGCGACACCGAAGGCGACGCGCCCCCGGCCGGCTGCTGGCCCGGCGACGGTGCCCCGGACCACGATGCCTGCGGCGCGGAGTTCCCGCCGCACGCCGTCAACCCGAGACCAAGACAGCCCAGCAGCGCCGCCACCCGTACGCGGTGAGAAGATCGCATAACCACGACGATGCCCCTTATGCGCGCCCGCCGCCACCGCTGTCCGGGTCAACCACATCACAATCGGCCGGATCGAACCTCACTGTGAGCACACGGAACGTTCCTTTCGGCATCCACCCCTCAGTTTCTGGGAGCTGGTCGAGGCTGCCTGGGCAGCCTGCGGGACCGAGGCGGCGCTCGCCCGCCGGAGGCTGATCGAACGCGACCCCGCAGCGGATGACGGCGACGTCATCGCCCAAGCCGTCGAAGGTTGGATGGAGCAGGTCCTGGCTCACCTCGGGCGACTGTGCGCAGAGCTGTCCCGAGCGGAGCTGACGGACCTGGACCGGGTCGTCGAGCGCCAGCTGTACCAGCTGGACCGTCAGGAGGTCCACGAGCACACCGACGGCTCGGACGACGGTTTCCTGTACTGTCGCGGGTTCATCGTGGCGGCTGGGCGTGACTTCTACGGTGCGGTCCAGGCCGACCCCGCGGTGGCGGTGATGGACGCCGAGTGCGAGGAGATGTGCTACTTCTTCGCACACCTCCATGACGAGCGGTTCGGCGTCTACCCCGACACTGGATCCGGTATCTCCCGGGAGACAGGCAGCAACCGCGACGGTTGGTGACCGCGCAAGGTTACGAGGCTGTGCACGACTTCAGCTCAAGTGAGCGCACATGACCTCGATCTCGCGCTCTGAGCCGAGGAACACGATCGGTTGAGTCTCGACAGAGGCTTCCGGCTCTCGGATCCAGAACGCGGCGAACCCGCCGGCGCTTTCGCGACCGAATATCCTGAACGGTGCGACGTCTGCGGCTGGATTGTTGGTGTCTTGACGCCACCGTTCGGTGGTCTCGGCGGAGCCCTCGAATGTGTCGCCTGGTTCGAGGTCGGGCGAGTGGCGAAACTCCCGGAGCCAGAGCAGGTGGGCCTGCGCAAGCACGGGTGGAAGTGTCCGGTCCTCGTCGATCGCCGATGGATCGTACGTGGATACCGCACTGTGCTGCGTCTGCTCGATCTCATGCTGGAGGGTGGGGTGTGGCAGAGTCGCGGGGGTGAGTGGCCGCATCGTCTTTCCGGGTAACCCCTGGCCTGCCGGGCATGTCGTCGAGGAGCTGACGTGGCTGGGGCGGCTCGACCCTGCTGGCAGGATGCCGCGTTCGGGATCTACCTGCTGGGCCACGACGCGGTCGGCGACCACCGGATCAGGTTCGGCGAGCGGCAGGGCCGCACGGCGTTCGCCCTCGACTGGGAGGGGCGGATCGCGCTGCGCTACGCCGACAGCATGGCGCCGTTCCAGTACACCTTCCAGGCGACGATCGGCGCGGTCGAGCTGGGTCACGTCGCCGTGCCGTCCACATTGGACGACGCTGCGGCCGAAGCCCGCCTGCACCGCGTGCTCGTCGAAGCCGCGATGTTCGAGCTGACCGGAGAGGGCGACGACCGGCGGTTCGTGGCGCGCTGACGCCTATTGTTCGACTGCCGGTCGCGAGGTCCACAGTGCGATCACGCTGTACGAGAGCAACAGGATCGCAATGCTGCTGAATGCGTCGTTGAACGGCCAGTGGTTCTGGCCGTCGGCGAGGCCCAGACCGACGCACGTCAATGCCGTTGCCCAGGCGGCCGGGGCGGCGAAGAGCCAGGGCCGTGACGCGCCCAGGAAGCGGGCGAGCAGCGGTCCCACGATGGCGATCACCAGGGGTATCGCGGTGACGGCAAGGATCAGCGGTCCGACGTCCGGCAGGCACGGGAGGTCGCTGTCGCCTGCCGCGGTTCGCGAACCGCGGCGTGGTGCCGGTGGGTCCAAAGACGCCTATACAATGCAAATCACCTGTATCAACCAGCGACTATGGCTGAGGTGGATCTGCTGCGTACCCCGGTAGCCCCCATCGACGTCTCCGTCCTGGGCCCGGTGCAGCTCCGCCGGGACGGTGTCCTGGTCCCGCTCGGTCCACAGCTCACCACGCTGCTCGCCATCCTGCTGCTGGAGCTCGGCAAGCCGGTGCCGAGCCGGCGGCTGGCGGCACTGATGGCCGGCGACGACGCGTCGGACGCCGCGCGGGCCACCCTCCGCAGCCACGTCGCCCACCTGCGGCGCGCCCTCGAGCCCGGCGAGCGCGCCCTCGAGCCCGGCGAGCGCGCCCCGGAACCCGGTGGGCGGGGGCAGCGCGGCAAGGGGCTCATCGCCACGGTCGGCCACGGGACCGCGGCGGGGTACCGGCTGGACCTGGAGCCGGCGTGCGTCGACGCCGTCCGGTTCGAGGAGTCGGTCCGGGAGAGCCGCCGGCTGCTGGCGCTCGGCGATGCCGAGCAGACCGACAGGGCGGTCTCGGTCCTGCGTACCGCGCTCGACGACTGGCACGGCGAACCCTACGCCGACCTCGCCGACAGACCCTTCGCGTTGGTCGAGATCGCCCGCCTGAGGGCAGTGCACCGTGCGGCGCTGCTCGCCTACGCGGAGGCGGTCAACGAGTCGGGGCGGCACGCCGAGGCGATCGGCGACCTGATCGGCGCGGTGGCCGCCGACCCGTACGACGAGGGCCTGCGCTGCATGCTCGCCCTCACCCTGTACCGCGACGGCCGGACCGACGAGGCGGCGGAGGTGTGCCGGCACGGTCTGGCGCTGCTGGGTGACCGGGGCATCGACGCGCCGGAGCTGCACCGCCTGCAGCGCGACATCCTGCGGCGAGAGGTGCGACAACCGGCCGGCCGGTCCTCGGCGCCCCGGATGCTGCCGCCGGACCTGCCGCGTTTCGTCGGCCGGGCGCAGGAACTGTCCACCGCGGAGGCCCGGTTGGTCGGCCGGGACGAGCCGCGCTCGGCGATGCTGCTGGTCCTCGGCCCGGCCGGGGTCGGCAAGACCAGTGCGAGCCTGCGGCTGGCCCACCGGCTGGCCCCGCGGTTCACCGACGGGCAGCTCTACGCCAACCTTCGCGGCTTCGACGCCAATGCCGCGGCGCTGGCGCCGACCGAGGTGCTGCGCGTCTTCCTCGAGGCGCTCGGCGTGGCACCGGAGCAGATCCCGGCCAACCTCAACGCGCAGATGGCCAGATACCAGGCCCAGCTGCGGGACCGCCGGATCCTGATCGTCCTCGACAACGCTCACGACGCCGACCAGGTCCGGCCGCTGATTCCCGCCTCGACCACGTGCGTGACGGTGGTGACCAGCCGGAACCGGATGTCGTCCCTGATCGCCGTCGACGGCGCGCACCCGCTCACGCTGGGCCTGCTGGACGAGGAGGAGGCCGGCCAGCTGGTCGCCGACCGGATCGGCGCCGACCGCGCCGGGAAGGAACCCGAGGCCGTCGCCGAGATCGCCCGGCTCTGTGCGGGCCTCCCGCTGGCGCTGTCCATCGCGGCCGCCCGGGCCGCCGCCAACCCCCAGTTCACCCTCCAGGCCCTCGCCGATGACCTGGCCGGGGCGGGGGTGCTGGACCGGCTCGCCGACAGCGACTCGTCGGTGGACGTGCGCGCCGTGTTCTCCTGGTCCTACCGGGCGCTGACCCCGGCGGCGGCCCGGATGTTCCGGCGGCTCGGCCTGCATCCCGGGCCGGAGTTCACCGCCGCCGCGGCGGCCGGCGTGGCCGGGGTGAGCCGGCGCGCGGCCAACGCCCTGCTCGCCGAGCTGACCGGTGCCCACCTGACCGGGGAGCGGGTGCCGGGCCGGTACGTCATGCATGATCTGCTCCGGGCGTACGCGGGTGAACTGAGCGAGGCCGAGCCTGACCGGCATGCCGCACGGCGCAGGATGCTGGACCACTACCTGCACTCCGCCGTCGCGGGGGACAGGGTGCTGATGCCGCACCGGCAACCGGTGGCGGTGGCCGCGCCGGAGGAGGGTGTGACGCCCGAGGACGTCGCGGAGGTCGACCCCCTCGCCTGGTTCACCGTGGAGCACCAGACGCTGATCGCCATGGTCGGTTGCGCCGCCCAGGCCGGTCTGGACCGGCACGCCTGGCAGCTGGCCTGGGCGACGGCGACGTACCTCGGCCGGGGCAGCTACTGGCACGACGTGCTGACCACCCAGTCCCTGGCGCTGTCGGCGGCGACCCGCCTCGATGACCTGCCGGCGCAGGCCCAGTGCCGCAGGGAGCTCTCCCACGCGCTCGCCGGGCTCGGGCGGCCGGAACAGGCGCGGTTCCAGCTGCACCGGGCGCTGACCGACCTCGCCGACGCCGCGGATCCGAACGGCCAGGCGTACGTCCACCTGAGCCTCGGCTGGCTGTGTGAGCTGCAGGGGGACCGGCGGGCGGCGGCACACCACGACCAGGCCGCGCTCGACCTGTTCACGCGGGGCGGCGACCGCGGCGGGCAGGCCCGGGCACTGAACGCGGTCGGCTGGGATCTCGCGCAGGTCGGCGACTACCGGCAGGCCATCGGATACTGCCGGCAGGCGCTGTCACTGCACGCCGAACTGGGCGACGACGCCGGGGCCGTGAACACCTGGGACACCCTCGGCTACGCCTACCAGCACCTGGGCGAGTACGCCATCGCCGTCGAGTGCTACGAGCAGGCGCTGGGCCTGAACGTGGGGCACCGCTTCAAGGAAGCCGAGGCCCTGGCGCATCTCGGTGACTGCCACCATGCCCTGGGTGACGTGACGGCGGCCGCGGCCAGTTGGGGGCGGGCGTACACGATCATGACCGAGCTGCGCACCGACGGCGCCGAGGCGGTGCGGGCCAAGCTGGAGCTCTGCGGCACCCGGACCAGGCTGCCGGCCGCCGCTCATGTCGAGGGCGAGCGACGGGCGTTGAGCACCGCGCCCAGCACCCGCGCGCCGGAGAAGTAGCCCATCCGCCGCGAGTCGAAGCTCGAGCCCGGATTGTCGCCCAGCAGCACGACCATGCCCGGCGGCACCCGCTCCCCGGCCAGCGCCGGCACCCGGTCCCGGGGCACCGGATCACCGGGCACCGCCGCCACCCTCTTGATCAGCCACCGGCGCCGGCCCACCTCGGCCGCCGGGGCGCCGTCGCGCAACAGCGGCAGCTGCCAGGTGCCGTCGAGGGACGGGTACTCCACGACCACCACCTGTCCCACGGCCGGGACGCCGCCCCGCCGGACCAGCACCCGGTCGCCGTCCCGGTAGGTCGGCTCCATGCTGGCGCCGTGCACGGTCACCGCGACGAGACGACGTGCCAGGCACCGTCCGAGCAGGACCGCGCCGGCCAGGACCGCCGACACCCCGTAGATCAGCATCCACACGATCATCTCGCCTCCGTCGTCAGCGCGGCCTCGGCGTGTTCGCCGTATCCGGACGCCTGCAGGTCGAACAGCCTGCGGTAGGTGCCGCCGGCCGCCATCAGGGAATTGTGCGTGCCTCGCTCCGTCACGCCACCGTCGGCGATGACGACGATGAGGTCGGCGTCGCGGAGGGCGCCCAGTCGATGCGAGATCAGCACGCTGGTGCGGCCCGCGCGGTACCGCAGCAGGCGGTGATGGATCTCGTGCTCGGCCGCGGCGTCCAGCCCGGCCGAGGGCTCGTCGAGGATCAGCAGGTCCGGCCGGTCCCGCAGGAAGGCGCGGGCGAGCGCCAGCCGTTGCCACTGGCCACCGGAGAGGACCACGCCGGTTGTCGGGTCCTGCTTGTCCGCCTCCTGGTAGAAGATCCGGGACAGCAGGGTGTCATACCCGTGCGGCAGCGCGGTCAGCACGTCGTGGACGCCGGCGGTACGGGCGGCGGCGGTGATCCGCTCCCGGTCCGGCAGGGCGGTGAGATCACCCAGCGCGATGTTCTCCGCCGCGGTCAGGTCGTAGTGCATGTAGTCCTGGAAGACGGCGCCGATGCGGCGCCGCAGCTGGGCCGGGTCGACCTCGCGGATGTCCACCCCGTCCCAGAGCACCTGGCCACGGCTGGGGTCGTGGAACCGGCACAGCAGCTTGACCAGCGTCGACTTGCCGGCGCCGTTGAGCCCGACGACCGCGAGGGTGGCGCCGGCCGGGATCCACAGGTTCACCCCACGCAGGACCCACGGCGTCCCGGCGGAGTACCGGAACCACACGTCCCGCAGCTCGATGCCCCGCCGCAGCTGATCGACGGGCCGTGCGTCCGGGGCGACGGGCAGGTCGGGCGGGCTCGTCGTCACCGCCACGTAGTGGTCGAACATCAGCAACGCGTGGTGCGCGCGCGCGATCTCCGCGGCCAGCGAGGCCAGCGCGTGCTGTACACCGGCGACCGCTGCGACGAAGACGGTGACGTCACCGACCGTGATCCGGCCGGCCGCCGCGGCGCGGACCGCCCACAGCAGCCCGATGCCGGCGACGACCGCGGCCACGAGCGCCAGGCTGATCTGCGCCACCAGCTCGCGGCGGTCGTTGAGATGCTTGGCCCGGTTGACCGTCCGGCGGTCGGCCAGCATCCGGTCCCGCAGATGGCCGCCGGTGCCGAACAGCCGCACCTCCTTCGCCGCCGCGGCGGTGGAGAGCAGCTGGCTGTAGAAGAACTCGCGGCGCTCCGCCGGCCCGATCCGCCACTGCATCCCGGCGCGGTAGCGGGCGAGCAGCAGCTCGGTCGCGAGCATCGGCACCGCCGACGCCAGCACCAGCACGGCCAGCACCGGGCTGAACAGGTAGAGCGAGCCGAGGAAGCCGGTGACGGTGACCGCCGTGCGGGCGGTGCCCAGCACACCGTCCACGACCTGGCTCGGGGTGCTGCCACCGGTCTGCTGGGCGAGCCGGAGCCGGTCCAGGAACTGGGGGTCCTCGAACCGGTCGAGACCGACGAACCGGTCCACCGCCGTGAACAGCCGTTCCTGCGCGAGCAGGCCGACCGACCGGTCCAGCTCCGCCCGCAGGAACTGGGTGAGCTGCGGCGCCGATCCCGCCACCAGGCCGGCGACGGCGAGCGCCGAGCCGAGCTGGGTCAGGGTCTTCGGCGCCGCGTCGCCGGCGAGTCCGTCCAGGATTCCCTTGGTCAGCCACGCCATCAGTACGGGCAGCGCACCGGCGCCGAGCGTGAGCACGACGTACCCCAGCAGGGTCACCGGGGCCGCCCGGCCGACGAGCAGGCAGGCCGTGCGGATCCGCCGTGCCGACCGCGCCGGTGGCGGCGCCCCCACGCCGCCGCGCCGTGTCCGCCACCCGGTCATGCCGGGGCCGGCGCCGTCTGCTTGATCCGGACCACCCGGCCGGCGTCGTCCGGGCCGACCCACATCATGGTGGGATAGGTGAAGGCCCGGAACGCGTTGCTGAGCGGGCCGCCCTTCGGCTCGACCACGACCCGCGCCACCGCTGCGAGCCGGTCGGCGAACCCGTCGGCGTCGTCGGCGCCGTCCGCGACGACGGCCAGCACCTGCTCCCGGCCGCCGGGCACCCGCCGGGCGTGCTCGACGAGTTCGGGCAGCTTCTCCCGGCAGGAGTCGCAGGACGTGGAGACGAAGGCCACGAAGGTCTCCCCACGCAGCAGCTCGCGGCGTACTGGTACGCCATCGGTGTCGACCGCGGTGAAGTCGCCCACCGGGTCGGCGATGCCCAGCTCGGCGGAGGGGCCGGCAGTGTTGGACAGCAGCGCCGTGTGCTCCCGCAGACGCTTGAGCACGCCGAACGTGAGCAGGAAGTTCACGGCGCTGAGCAGGCCAACGACCAGAACGGCCGCGACAAGGACGGTCATCTGTGGCTCCTAAACGTAGTGGTGAGTCGCGGATCGTGCTCGACCCCGCGGAACACGGCCGCGAGGTCGTCGAATCTGGTGGCCAGGAAGCCCAGCAGCAGGCCGGCGAAGCCGGCGAGCAGCAGCCCCGCCGGGCGGAGGGAGCCGGATGGTGACGCAGCCGCCGCGAACGCCGCGGCGGCTCCCCCCGTCGCCAGGCCGGTGAGCAGCATGTTGCGGACGACGTGCCGGCGGCCGAGTCGCTCGGTGGAGGCGCCGAAGCAGCGGCAGGTGCTCGCGGTCCCGCGTCGTACCGCGACCGCCACCCCCACCGTGAAGACGCCCAGGAGCAGGGCCGCACCGGCCAGCGCGAGGCCGGGAACGAGCCCCGTGGGCACCGCCAGCGCCGCACACAGCGCACCCTCCGCCACCACCAGAACGATCGCGGCCGGACGGACCAGGCGCCGCGGCAGCAGGCCGACGCCGCGCAGGGAGGCGACGAACGCGGGGAACGCGCCCCGTCCCCGCAGCTTGCCGACCGTGGACGCCAGGAACACCAGCCCGATCGCGCAGCGCACGGTGATGGCCAGATAGTGCATCGGAGATTCCCTTCGCTTCGACTCGTTGACGCCCGGCCGCCCCCGGCCGAGGCCCGACCACCCGGCTCCGACCGTGGATTCCACGTCGGAGCACCGGCTTCGCGGCCTCGGCCGGAGGCGGGAAGCCGCACGGCGGCAGCGGTCAGCCGCCCCGCGGCCTCAGCCGATCAGCAGCCCTTGCAGAAGATCCATTCACCGGGCTTGTCGATCTCGCCGACGGTGCAGGCGTCGCAGGGCAGCGCCCGCCCGCACCGGCTGATGCACTGCCAGCACGACGGCCAGCTGCCACAGCCCGCCGACGCACTGATCTTCGGCACGAACATGGCCAGCAACCGGCCGCCCATGCCCTCGACGATTCCCCTCATCCGAGCCTCCTGACATACCCGAGGAGCACCGTGCTACCTCTGCGGAACACCCTGCCGAGCCGCGGTGCAAGCCCCGTGCAACGGCCATGGAAGAGGTGTGGAAGCCGTCACCGGACGGTTGAGCGCATCCACCGATCGGTTGATCCGGAAGCCCACCGACTGAGGTGCCGCGCGGTCGATCCGCCGCGGCGCGCCGTGCCGCAGGCTGAGGGCGTGGACATCATCACAGTCACCGACCTGCGGAAGCGGTACGGCGAACGCGACGTGGTCGACGGCGTCTCGTTCGCCGTGCGGGAGGGCGAGATCTTCGGGATCCTCGGCCCGAACGGTGCGGGCAAGACCACCACGGTCGAGTGCATCGCCGGGCTGCGCCGGCCCGACGGCGGCACGATCAGCGTGCTGGGGCTGGACCCGCGCCGCGACGGGGGCGAGCTGCGGCACCGGCTGGGCATGCAGTTGCAGGAGAGCCACCTGCCCGACCGGCTGACCGTCGCCGAGGCGCTGCGGCTGTACGCGAGCTTCTACCGCGACCCGGCCGACTGGGAGGCGCTGCTGTCCGACCTGGGCCTGTCCGAGCAGCGGCGCACCCGCTTCGGCAAGCTGTCCGGCGGGCAGAAGCAGCGGGTGTCGATCGCGCTCGCGCTGGTCGGCAACCCGCGGGTGGCGGTGCTCGACGAGCTGACCACGGGCCTGGACCCGCAGGCCCGTCGCGACGCCTGGGACGTGGTCGAGCAGGTCCGCTCGCGCGGCGTGACCGTCGTGCTCGTCACCCACCTCATGGACGAGGCCGAACGGCTCTGCGACCGGGTGGCGCTCATCGACGCCGGCCGGGTCGTCGCGCTCGACTCCCCGGCCGGGCTCGTCGCCAAGGTCGACGCGCCGCAGCGGCTGCGGTTCCGCCCGGCGAGCCCGCTGGACGACCGGTTGCTCACCGAGCTGCCCGAGGTCACCGGCGTGACCCGGCAGGGCACACAGGTGATCGTGACCGGCACCGGCAACCTGGTGCACGCCGTGACCGCCGTGCTGGCCCGCAACCAGATCATCGCCGCCGAGCTGCGGGTGGAGCAGTCCGGTCTGGACGACGCATTTCTGGCGCTGACCGGGCGCCAGGCCGAGACGCAACCGGACGAGCAGGGAGCCTGAGGTGTCAGCACTGTACCGAATGACCACGGCAGAGCTGCGGTTGTTCCTGCGCGAACCGAGCGCCTACATCTGGTGCACCGCCTTCCCCCTGGTGCTGCTCGTGGCGTTGGGCAGCGTGCCGGCGTTCCGCCGCTCCGATCCGGCGCTGGACGGGCTGCGCGTCATCGACCTGTACGCGCCGATCATCGCGATCATGGGCCTGGCCGCCATGGCGCTGTTCGTGACGCCGCTGTTCCTCGGGCAGTACCGGGAGAAGGGCGTGCTGCGCCGGCTGGCCACGACGCCGGTCGGCCCGGGGCGGGTGCTCGCCGCCCAGGTCGCGGTGCAGGCGCTGCTCGCCTTCGCCACGCTGCTGCTGTTGTACGTGGTGGCCGGCCTCGCCTTCGACGTGCGCCCGCCGGGACAGGTCCTCGGGCTCGTGCTGGTACTCCTGCTCACCGGGGCGGCGATGTTCGGGCTGGGCCTGCTCGTCGGCGCGGTGACGCCCTCCAGCCGGGCGGCGAGCGGCATCGGCACCGCGCTGTTCTTCCCGCTGATGTTCTTCGCCGGTCTGTGGGCGCCGCGCGAGGTGATGCCGGACGCGCTGGTGCGCGTCAGCGACTTCACCCCGCTCGGCGCGGCGGTGCAGGGGCTGCGCGACACCACGGACGGCGGCTGGCCGTCCGGCCAGGCCATCGCGGTGCTGGCCGCCTACGCGGTGCTCACCGCGCTGCTCGCGATCCGATGCTTCCGCTGGGAGTGAATCTACGGTGGGGTGGGGGCATGACGAGCGTGCCGTTCGAGCTGCCCGAGACGTCGGAGTCGCGGCTGCGCCTGCAGCGGCTCCTGGTGCCCCTGCCGTACATCCTGCTCGGCGTGTCGGCGGTGCTGGGCCTGCTGAGCCCGGGCCAGAGCGCACGCGACCGGCTGGTCACCCTGGCTCTGGTCGCGGTGACCGCCGCCTGGGCGCTGGGCATGTACACCCTGCGCCCGCCGTCGTGGACGCGGCGGACCGGCCCGATGCTGCTGTACGTCGGCGGGCAGCTGGCCCTGGCGGCGGTACTGATGTCCTGGCAGCCGGCCTTCTTCGTCTTCGCCACCGTCGGCTTCGTGCAGGCCTACGAGGTGCTCCCGCCGCGGTGGGCGTTCGTCAGCATCTTCCTGACCTCCTGCCTGGTCAACGTGCTGCCGGGCGGCGTGCCCGACACCCCCGAGTGGGCCACGATGGTGGTGCTGATCGTGGCCCTGCAGACGTTCCTCATCGGCTGGTTCGGTTACCTGGGGTACCGCTTCAGCGACGAGACCGAGCAGCGTCACCGGGCGGTGGCGCAGCTGCGGACCGCGCTTGCCGAGAACGCGGGCCTGCACGCGCAGCTGCTCGAGCAGGCCCGGGAGGCCGGCATCCACCACGAGCGGCAGCGGATGGCCCGCGAGATCCACGACACCCTCGCCCAGGGGCTGACCGGCATCATCACGCAGCTGCAGGCCGCCGAGCGGGTCCGCGACGATCCGCGGCTGTGGCGCCACCACGTCGACCAGGTCCACACGCTGGCCCGGGAGAGCCTGGCCGCGGCCCGCCGCTCGGTCGCCGCGCTCGGCCCGCAGGAGCTGGAGGACGTCCGGCTGCCCGAGGCCCTGGCCGACCTCGCCGCGCGGTGGTCGCGGACCTCGGGCGTGCCGGTACAGCTGGAGACCACCGGAGAGGCGCGCACGCTGCACACCGAGATCGAGGTCACGCTGTTCCGCGCCGCGCAGGAGGCGCTGGCCAACGTCGCCAAACATGCCGGCGCCGCCCGGGTGGCCGTCACCCTGTCCTATCTTGACGACGTGGTGATGCTCGACGTGCGCGACGACGGCGCCGGCTTCGACCCGGCGGCGGTGCCACCCGGCGGCGGCGCGGACGGCAGCGGCTTCGGCCTGCACGGCGTGCGCCAGCGGGCGGAGCGCGTGCAGGGCACCCTCACCATCGAAAGCGAACCCGGCGACGGCACCACCCTCAACGTCACCGTGCCGGCCCTGACCCCGGAAACGAGGCCGTCGTGACCCCGCCCATCCGCCTGCTCATCGTCGACGACCATCCGATCGTGCGCGACGGGCTGCGGGGCGCGTTCGCCGGCACCGCCGAGTTCGAGGTCGTCGGCGTCGCCGGCGACGGCGCCGCGGCGGTCGAGCGGGCCGTCGAGCTGCGGCCGGACGTCGTGCTCATGGACCTGCGCATGCCGGTGGTCGACGGCGCCGAGGCGATCCGGCGGCTCCGGCAGCGGGCGCCGGAGGTGCGGGTGCTGGTGCTGACCACGTTCGACACCGACCACGACGTGCTGCCCGCCATCGAGGCCGGCGCCACCGGGTACCTGCTGAAGGACGCCCCCGTGGAGGACCTGCTGCGCGCGGTGCGCTCCGCCGCGCGGGGCGAGTCGGTGCTGGCGCCGGCGGTGGCCGGGCGGCTGATGGGCCGGGTCCGCCGCCCGGTGTCGGGCACGCTGAGCCAGCGCGAGCTGCAGGTGCTCAAGCTCATCGCCGACGGCGCCAGCAACCGGGAGGCGGCCGCCGGCCTGCTCATCAGCGAGGCGAGCATCAAGACCCACCTGCTGCACATCTACGACAAGCTCGGGGTACGCGACCGTGCCGGCGCGGTCGCCGAGGCGTTCCGCCGCGGCCTGGTCTCGTAACCACAGGGGAGCGGCCGCCGGACCGCCCGCCGTTCACCTACAAGTTGTAGGAGCATTGGCCGAGTGCCGCCGGGGCGTAACCGAGGCGGACGACACTCCGGGGGCAGATCGTTCCCGGAGGAGTCGCGATGCGTACCAAACTGTCCCTCGGCCTGACCGCGGCCGGCGCAGCCCTGATCCTGGGCGTGGTCCTGGCGGGCGGCGGCCCGTCGCCGGCGATCGCCGACGGCGGCCACGACGACCGCGGCCACGGCGACACGTTCGACGTGGGCCTGTTCGGCGACATGCCGTACGGCGACTACGGCCGGTCCCGCATCGGCAACGTCGTCGCCGACATGAACGCGAGCCGACTCGCCTTCTCGGTCTTCGACGGCGACATCAAGAACGGCAGCGAGCCCTGCTACGCCGACCCGCACCCGACCAACCCGGCCAACCCGACTCCGGACAAGGCGGTCGCCGACGCCGCCCACCCGGACGTGTACAAGTACGCGAAGGGTCTCTTCGGGCAGTTCCAGGCGCCGGTGGTCTACACCCCCGGCGACAACGAGTGGACCGACTGCGACCGCCCGAGCACCGTCGGCGGCCTGGTGTCGGACTCCAGCGACCGGCTCGCGTACCTGCGCTCGATCTTCTTCACCACGAACCTCAGCCAGGGCCGGCGCCCGATGAGCGTGATCCAGCAGAGCGCCGCCTACCCGGAGAACGCCCGCTGGACGCGCGGCCCGGTCACGTTCATCACCGTCAACATCCCCGGCAGTGACAACAACTTCGCCGACGGCGGCAAGAACGGCCCGGCCGAGCAGGGGCAGGCCGAGTACGCGGCCCGCAACGCCGCGAACCTCGAATGGCTGCGCGCCGGTTTCGCGGCCGCCAAGGCCGCCCGCAGCAAGGGCATCATGATCATCACGCAGGCCGACATGTGGGACCCGACCGCGGTGCTGACCCACTACGCGGACACCAAGAAGGAACTGTTCCTGCAGACCACGGCCTTCAACGGCCGGGTGGTCCTGGTCAACGGCGACAGCCACAGCTTCGAGACGGACAAGCCCCTCACCGACTACGCGACGACGAACGCGGCCGGTCTGGCGGGACCGAACGTGGTGGAGAACTTCACCAGGGTGACCACCTTCGGCGAGGCCCAGAACCACTGGGTGAGCGCCACCGTCGACGCCCGCGACCCGAACGTCTTCAGCTTCGGGCAGCACCTGGTGGCGGCCAACCTTCCGGCGTACACCCCGCCCGCCTGAGCGGGGCGCGTGGCGGTACAGCGGCGGCATGACCTCGCGACCGGCCGGGGTCCTGCCGCCCGCTGGCCGCCATCGCGGCGCGGACCGAGGAGCAGGGTGCACACGGCGGCGAAGAACACCACCAGGAGCCAGCCGTGCAGCCGGTCCGGCATCGGCACGAAACGGGAGACGAACAGGCCGAAGCAGGACGACATCGTCCACCACGGCAGGGTGGCGCGCGAGCCCGCCCAGTCCCAGATGACGGTGCCGACGAGAATGCCGGCGAGGTAGTACTTGTTGCCGCCCGGCTCCAGCACCAGCCGTGAGGCCACGGCCAGCAGCGGAATCGCCGCCCAGCGGCCCCGGTGCACGGCGACCGCACCCAGGGCCAGCGCGAGCACGAGCTGCGCGGGACGATCCCAGGCCGGAGTCCGGGCGTCGTGCACGCCGAGCGCGTGCAGGGCCGACACCGGAGCGTTCTGGATGGTGAACCGCACCGCGTCGCCCGTCCCCGAATCGGCGGCGAAGAACGGCAGCCACGCCGCGGCCACGGTCGCCGCGACCACCGCGGCGGCCAGCAGCCGGCGGCGCCAGCCGGGCAGCAGGAGCAGCAGGGCGGCGAACCCGACCGCCCACGGCTTGGCGTCGGCGGCCAGGCCGAGCAGCAGCCCTGCGAGCGCTGCCCGCCCAGAGCGGGCGGCGCAGAGGGCGGCGACGGACAGCAGCAGCGCAAGGACGTCGTCGACGTGGGTGACGCCGACGGCCAGGAACATCCAGATGGGCATGAAAGAGCCCGCGGCGACGACGAGGAATCCGTCGTCGCGGGCCTCGGCAGGGACCAGGCCACGGGTCAGCCACAGCACCAGCAGGCCGGCCGCGGCGCCGAGGACCTGCCAGCCGAGGAGCGCCGCCGCCGTGCCGGCCGGCAGCAGCGGGAGCACGGCCAGGAAGGTGAGCGGGCCGATCTGCAGGACCGGTGCGGCCGCGTAGACGTGCAGGCCGCCGCTCACCGGGTCGTCGGCGTCGGCGAGCGCGGATGCGCCCTGCACGAAGTAGTGCCAGGACGAGCCGCCGTGCAGCGCCATGACGGCGAACCAGGTGACCGCCCAGCCCAGTACGAGATGGGGGAGCAGCCGAGCGGGAATTCCGATCCGTTCGAGCACGCGCCGACGCTAGGCCGGCGTGCCTGAAGCGGAGCTGAAGGAACGCCGAACCGTCCTCATTCAGCCGGTCTTCAGGCTGCGGAGCCTACGGTCCCGGCATGCGAATCAACGGCCCGCTCGCGGTCCTGATAGCGGTGGCGACCCTGGGGCTCGCCGGTTGCGGCTCGGGCGCCGCGCCGGACGCCGGGGGAGCCGGCGACATCCCCGACAACCAGGCGTTCGTCGAGTACCGGCCGGCGGGCGGCGAGTACGCGCTCAAGGTGCCGGAGGGCTGGGCGCGGGCCGAGTCCGGCGGCACCGTCACGTTCACCGACAAGCTCAACACCATCACCGTCAGCCTCGGCACCCGCCCGGCCGCGCCCGAGGCGGTCGCCGGTCAGTCCTCGACGGTGCAGCGGACCGCGGGCCAGGCGCTCCTGACGACCTACCGCGCCGACGCCTCGCCCGACCCGGTGACCGGCAAGGTCGTCAACGACGACGTCGAGCGCTACGAGTACTGGCATCCGCCGTCATCGCTGCTGACCGTGACCCTGGCCGGCCCGCACGGCGCCGACAACGTCGACCCGTGGCGGATCGTCACCGACTCCGTCCGGTGGCTGCGATGAGCGCCCCGGTCGCAGTACGCGCCGAACGCCTGTTCCGGTTCTTCCACGCCGACGACGAGGAGGTCCTCGCGCTGCGTGGGGTCTCGCTCGAGGTGGCGGCCGGGGAGTGGCTCGCCCTGACCGGCCCGTCCGGCTCCGGTAAATCGACGCTGCTGGCGTGTCTCGCCGGCCTCGACGAACCCGACGGTGGCAGCGTCTGGATCGCCGGCCGGCGCATCACCCGCCGCCCCGAGGCCGCCCGCGCGCGGCTGCGCGCCCAGCACATCGGCGTGCTCTACCAGGCCGGCAACCTGCTGGAGCACCTCACCGTCGCGCAGAACGTCGCCTTCGCCCGCCGGCTGGCCCGCCGGCCGCGCGACGGCGACGACATCGCCGCCCGGATCGCCGCTGTCGGCCTGGACGGCCGCGGCGCTGCCCGGCCCGGGGAGCTCTCCGGCGGGCAGGCCGCCCGGGCCGCCCTCGCCGTCGCACTGGCCAACGACCCGGCCGTCCTGGTCGCCGACGAACCGACCGGCGAGCTCGATGAGCTCACCGAGCGCGCCATCCTCGGTCTGCTGGCCGCCCGCGCCGCCGCCGGGACCGCCGTCCTCGTCGCCAGCCACAGCCGGGCGGTCGCCCGCGCCGCCGACCGGGTCCTGCAACTGCGCGACGGCGGGGTGGCGTGAATGGACGCCTTCGTCGGTGAGCACCTGATCCGTACCTTCGGACCCGCCACCGCCGTGCGGGACGTCAGCTGCGTCGTGCCCGCCGCGGCCCGGATCGCCGTGACCGGCGTGTCCGGCTCCGGCAAGACGACGCTGCTGCACATCGTCGCCGGGATCGACGAGCCCACCGCGGGCACCGCCCGCTGGCCCAGCATCGGCGGGCACCCGCGCAGCCACCCCGGCCTGGTCGGCGTCGTGCTGCAGCGCCCCGGCCTGCTGCCGGCCCTCGACGTCGCGGAGAACGTCAGCCTGCCGCTGCTGCTGGCCGGCCGCACCCCGGACGCGGCCCGCGAGGCCGCGGCGGAGACCCTCGCCCGGCTGGATCTGACGGACCTGAGCACCCGCCTGCCGCACGAGCTCTCCGGCGGGCAGGCGCAGCGCGTCGCCGTCGCCCGCGCCGTCGCCGCCGATCCCGGCCTCATCGTCGCCGACGAGCCGACCGCCGCCCTGGACTCCACCGGCGCCGCGCACCTCGTCGACGTCCTGCTCGCGGCCGCCGACCGGCTCGGCGCCGCGCTGGTGGTGGCGACCCACGACGATGCCGTCGCCGGCCGTCTCGAGCACCGGTGGCGGATGGCGAACGGGGTCGTCCGGCGCGGACCGGAGACGGCATGCTGACCTGGCTCGCCGGGCTGGTGCGGCGCCGCCCCGGCCGGATCCTCGCCACCGCGGCCGGCATCGCGGTCGCGGTCGCGCTGCTGGCGAGTGTGGGGGCGTTTCTCGGTGCCGCCAAGGCGTCCATGACCCGCCGCGCCGTCGCCCCCGTCGACGTCGACTGGCAGGTGCACCTCGATGCCGCCGCCGACCCCGCCGCGGCGCTGGGCACCGTGCGCGCGGAACCCGGCGTCGTCACCGCCCTGCCGGTCCGCTACGCCGACGTGCCGGCCCTGTCCACGCGGGAGCCCGGGACCGTCAGCACCACCGGCGCCGCCGTCGTGCTGGGCCTGCCATCCGGCTACCGGTCGGCGTTCCCGGCCCAGATCCGCGTCCTCGCCGGCACCGCCGACGGCGTGCTGCTGGCCCAGCAGACCGCCGCCAACCTCCGCGCGGTCCCCGGCACCGTGCTCACCGTCCAGCGTCCCGGCCTCCTCGCTGCCCAGGTCACCGTCGCCGGCATCGTCGACCTGCCGCACGCCGACACGCTGCTGGCCACCGGTGGCACCGCGACCGCGCCACCCGACAACGTCCTGCTGCTCCCGGCCGACGTCTTCGCCACCTGGCTCGATCCGCTGCCGGCCACCACACAGCTGCACGTCCGCACCGACCGGCGGCTCCCGGCGGGCCCGGACCAGGCGTACACCGCGGCCACCGGCGCCGCCCACCACCTCGACGCCACCCTTGCCGGCGCCGGCCGCACCACCGACAACCTCGGCACTGCCCTGGCAGCCGCCCGCGCCGACGCCGCCTACGCCACCGCCCTGTTCCTGTTCCTCGCCACCCCCGGCGCCGCCCTCGCCGGATTGCTCACCGCCACGGTCGTCACGGCCGCCGCCCCACGCCGCCGCCGGGAACAGGCCCTGCTGCGCACCCGCGGCGCCACCGCCCGCCAGGTCCTCGCGGTCACCACCGTCGAGGCGGCCCTCAGCGGCATCACCGGCGCCGCGCTCGGCATCGGCGCCGCGACCGCACTCGGCGGCACGAGCGGCCCGGCATGGCTCGCCGCCGCAGGCCTGTGCGGGCTCGCCGTCGCCGCCGGAGCGGTCGTGCTACCGACCTGGCGCTCCCTGCGCACCGGCGGCGTCGCGGCCGCCCGCGCCGAGGTCACCACCACCCGCACACCGCTCGTCCTGCGCGTCGGCCTCGACGTCATCGCCCTCACCGCCGCGGCCCTGCTGCTGCGGGTCACGACCGCTCACGGCTACCAGCTGGTCCTGGCCCCCGAAGGCGCCCCGAAGATCGCGGTCGACTACTGGGCGTTCGCCGGACCGGCGCTGCTGTGGCTCGGCGGTGCACTGCTCGTCTGGCGTCTCGTCGCCGCCGTCCTGCGCCACGGCCGCACCGCGCTCGGACGCCTGCTGCGTCCCCTGGCCGGTCCGCTCGCCGGTCCGGTCGCCGCCACGCTGCACCGCCGCCGCCACATGATCGCCACCGCAGCCACGCTCATCGCCTGCGCGGTCGCGTTCGCCGTCTCCACGGCCGGCTTCACTGCCACCTACCGTCAGCAGGCCGAGGTCGACGCCCGTCTCACCAACGGCGCCGACGTCACCATCACGCCCCCGCCCGGCAGCCAGTCGGACCTCACCTCCGCCATCGCGACCACGCCCGGCGTCCGCCACATCGAGACGATCCAGCATCGGTACGCCTACGTCGGCGCCGACCTCCAGGACCTCTACGCCGTCCATCCCGCCACCGTCACCGGCGGCGCCCACCTGGCCGACGCCTGGTTCACCGGCGGCACCGCCGCCGGCCTGATGCAACAACTCTCCCGGCACCCCGACGGCGTCCTGGTCTCCGCCGAGACCGTCGTCGACTTCCAGCTCAAGCCCGGCGACCGCCTCACCCTGCGCGTCACGGACTCCGGCACCGGCACCCCGACCCCGGTCGTCTTCCACTTCCTCGGCGTCGTCAACGAGTTCCCGACGGCCCCGACGGACAGCTTCCTGGTCGCCAACGCCGACTACGTCGCCGCCCAGAGCGGCACCGGCCCGAGCACCCACCTCGTCGACACCAACGGCACCGACCCGGCCGCAGTGGCCACGGCGCTGCGCGAGCGGCTCGGCACCGGGCCGGTCATCACCGACATCACGGCCGCCCGAGCCACCGTCGGCTCCAGCCTCACGGGCGTCGACCTCACCGGGCTGACCCGCATCGAGCTCGGCTTCGCGCTGGCCCTCGCCGTGGCCGCGGCCGGGCTGGTGCTCTTCGTCGACCTGGCCGAGCGCCGCCGCACCTTCACCATCCTCGGCGTGCTCCGTGCCCGACCGCGGCACATCGCCGGGTTCGTGGCGGCGGAGGCCTGCGTCGTCACCCTCCCGGCGCTGGCACTCGGTGCGGCGGGCGGGACCGGGATGGCCCAGGTGCTCGTCGCCATCCTCAGCGGGGTCTTCGACCCGCCGCCGGACCGGCTGGCACTGCCGGTGGGCTATCTCGTGGCAGTCGCGCTGACGATCCTGGGCGCCGCCGCGCTGGCGGTGACCACCCTGGTGCTCACCACCCGGCGCCCGGATCTGACCATGATCCGCGGCGACTGACCGCCTGCCGCCCGGGCCCGGACTCCGGGATGCCGCGGCGCGCCAGGATCGATCGCGGACCCGGTGCGGTCCGCCGGGCGAGATCGGGGCCAGAGACCCTGGCCGAACGCAGCAGGTCCAGGGCCCATCGTCCCAGGAGTCTCGAACGGGTCCGCACCAGTCGGTGCGGACCCGCAGTAGGCAGACGGCTGCTCCGTCAGACCCCGTCGAAGGTGTTCAGCGTCTTCATCAGGTCGGCCACCGCCGGTGCGCAGGCGGCCTGGGTGGGATGCGCCGAGCGCAGGGCGGTGAGCACAGCGTCGATCCGGTCGTCGACCTCGTGCCACCTGGTGGCGTCTCGCGGCTTGAGCCCGGCCTCGGCGTTGTCCCAAGCCACCTCGAGGTCCTTGACGCGGGTCTTCGCGCCCACGAGGTCGTTCGAGGTGACCTTGCCCTGGACGTCGGACACGATCACCGCGAACTTGCTGAGGTTGCCGAGCCTGGTCGTCGGGTGTACCAGTTGGGCCGCGGCGGAAGGGCCCGTCCCGGTGGCCGTGGTCAGGGCGGCGTCGGCCTGCGGGTCCGTGCCCGGCGACGATCCCTGCACCAGGCTGAGCCCGAACCCGGCCACGACGACCGCCAGGGCGCAGACACCGGCCCAGGCGTAGTCCTGGCCGCGGCCGCCGCTCGGTCCGGCGTTCTTCTCGGCGACCCCGTGGCGGCCGACCAGGATCTGCTCGCGGACGACGAGCACGAGGATGGCCACCAGGAACAGCAGGCTGGTGACGCTCGCGCCGAGAGCCAGCCCGCCGAGGTCCTTGTCCTGGGTGAGCAGATCGCCGAGCGACGCCCCGAGCGGCCGGGTGAGCACGTAGGCGATCCAGAACGTCAACACCTGCCCGGCGCCGAGCCGGAACGCGATCCACGTCGCCAGAATCAGCCCGCCGAAGAGCAACGTGCCGTTGCGGAAGCCGAGGTTGAGCGCCTCGGTGGCGAAGTCGCCCGCGGCGGTCCCGAGCGCGAACGTGGTCAGGATCGCCGCCCAGTAGAAGCCCTCGCGGCGAGGCGTGTTGATGGAGGCGATGGCAAGCGTGCGTTCCTGCCGGTACCAGATCGCGAACACCGCCGCCAGCAGGACCGCGAACACGGCGGTGCTGAGATAGAGCGGCACGCCCAGGACGTCGGTGAAGAAGTCGGTGATCTGGGTGCCGACGATGCTCACCAGCACCACACAGAGCCAGTAGATCCAGGGCGTGTACCTGCGGGTGCGGAACTGGACAATCAGCGCGGCCACCAGCAGGGCGAACATGATCGCGTCGGTCACCGCGGGCCCGAGGCCGACGCTCACGGCGAGGTAGTCCGCGACGGTCTCCCCGATCGTCGTGGACAGCACCTTGATGATCCAGAATGTGGCGGTGATCGCGGGCACCTTGGTCTGCCACCCGCCCGGAGTCACGCGCCTGTTGATGGTCAAGGACACAGCTCTCCCTCATGACGGCGCCGTAGGCGTCGAATCCGCAGAATGCCGTGGAAACGTAGGCCGGCCGTCCTGAAAGTTCGCTGAAGAGACGCGTCCCTTGTTCCACCGCCAGTGTCGGGAGGAGCGCCGCGTCTGGGCGGATCAACCGGTCGCGTACAGGGCACCCTCAGCGACGACCATCTCCGGCTGCTCGATGACCGTCGGCTGGATCCCGAGCTGCTGGAACAGCACGGTCGCGACCAGCGGCACTCGTGTGGAGCCGCCGACGAGGAAGACTCCGTCGAGCAGCTTCCTGTCGGGAACGGTCGCGGCGGTGACCGCGACGGTCCTGCTGATGAGCGGCAGCGCGGCGGTCTCGAACTGCTCGCGGTGACGTGAACGTCGCGGTCGAGCGCAGGCAGCGCCAGGCTGGCGACCGAGTGGCGCGACAGCGTCTCTTTCACCGCCCGGGGGTCGTCCCGCAACATGTGCGTGAACCGGGCCTGCGACGGGGTCCGCGGCTCGAGCAGCAGCTGCCACTGCGGGTCGGGTGCCGTCGGCGCCGCGGCCGCCACGATCAGCGCGTCGAAGTCGAGGCCGCCCAGGTCGTCGAGGCCGCCCACCGCGGTGATGTCCGCGCCGGTGCCGGCCCGCCGGAGCACGGCGACGTCGAAGGTGCCGGCGCCCAGGTCGTACACGAGCAGGTCATGTCCCTGGTCGATGCAGTGGCCGAGGACCGACGCGTAGTAGGCGCCGGCGGCGAGCGGCTCCGCGACTAGGGCGGGGGTGGGCAGGCCGGCCCTGCCCGCGGCGTCGAGCAGGATCCCGGCCGTCGTCGATCCGGCGCTTCGGGTTCGGTTCGTGCGACGCCGGGTCGGCTCGGGCGGCGTTGCGGGCGTCCTGCCCGGTCAGCAGCCTGCCGTCGGCGTTCTGCACGGCGGAGGGCAGCAGCGGGGAGGAGCCGAACAGCAGCGGCCGGGTCCGCCCGTCAGGCCACCTCAGCACCGCCACGGTGTTGGAAGTGCCGTAGTCGACCGCCAGCCGATAGCCAGACTCGTGGACGTCGGCGGGGACGGCGGCAGACCCGGTGCCGACGGCCGGCTCCGGCGACGTCGTCGGCAGCGGTACGGCCGGCGCGGCCCGTCGACGGCGCCTCCAGGCGATGGCGGCGACCACCAGTACGACGACCAGCGCGGCGTTGCCCGGGCCGTTCGCCGGGTCGCTCGACCAGTAGGTCTCGCGGCCGTTGTCGAAAGTAGCCGACGGCTGCATGACGCCCGGACGCGTCGTGGACGACGCTGACCTCCGTCGCCGTGTCGCGCCAACGCTGGTCGGCTACCTGCCGTCGCATGCGGGCGGCAGTCTGTACTGGACTACGCGGTTTCGAAGACGACGGCGACACTCAATCCGCTACATAGCGGAAATCCTGGTGGTCGATGTCTTCGTCGAAAGTTGCGGGTTCGCGCCGCCTTGTTCTGGGTGCCGTTCGTGGCGGGTCGGGTGGCGCCGTACCGTCGTGGCATGCTTCGCCCGCGATTGAGTTTCGCGCGCCAGACGCTGCTGTTGCAGGTCGTCGTGATCACGCTTGTGGTGAGTGTCGGGCTGTTCGTCTTCGGCTGGCTGCTGGATGGTGAGCTGACCGCGCAGTACGGCGAGCGAGCCCGCGCTGTCGCGCATGCCGTCGCCACGGACCCGGACATCGTGGAGGCCGCGAACCGGATCGACCCTCGAACCGGCCGGCACGACCCGGACGGCGTGGTCCAGGCGCGAGCAGAGGCGGTGCGCCTCAGCACCGACGTGCTCTTTGTCGTCGTCACCGACAAGGACGGCATACGCCTGTCGCACCCGATCCCGGGCGAGGTGGGGCACCGGGTGAGCACCGATCCTTCTGAGGCGTTGGCCGGTCGCGACGTGGTCACCGTCCAGCGGGGCACACTCGGCGACTCCGCCAGGGCCAAGGTGCCACTGCGCGATCAGACCGGTCAGGTGATCGGCATCGTCAGCGTCGGCATCGACCTGAACGACATCCAGACGCGCTGGCGGGGGATCGTGGCGGTGGCCGGCCTGTACACCCTGGCGGCGCTGGCGCTCGGCGTGGCGGGGGCGGCGCTGTTGACGCGGCGGCTGCGGCGGCTGACGCTCGGCCTGGAGCCCCATGAGCTCGCCGAACTCCTGCAGGAGCGGGAGGCGGTGCTGCACGGCATCGGTGAAGGGATGCTCGCGGTGGACGCCGCCGGCCGCATCTCCGTCTACAACGGGGAGGCCGAGCGGCTGCTGGGCATCCATTCGCCGGTGGGTGCCACGCTGGCCGACATCGACCTGCCCGTGGGGGTCCGATCGGCACTGTCCGACGACGGCGACGCGGACAACCTCGTCACCGTCGCCGGCGACCGGGTGCTGGTCGCCACCCGCAGGCAGGTGTGGCGCGAAGGGCGGAGTCTCGGTCGGGTGCTCACGCTGCGCGATCGCACCGACTTCGAGAAGCTGGTCAGCGAGCTCGACGCCGTCCGGACACTGACGGAGGGCCTGCGGGCGCAGCGGCACGAGTTCTCCAACCGGCTGCACCTGATCGCCGGTCTGCTCGAGACCGGGCACCACGTTGAGGCGGTGGAGTATCTCCACATGGTGTCGGCCTCGTCGGTTGTCATGACGGATGCGGACGACCAGGCGATCCTGGACCCGTACCTGCGGGCGTTCCTGGCGGCGAAGCGCGCCCTCGCCGCGGAGAAGGGCGTGGGCCTGGACATCAGTGAGGGCAGCTGGGTGGCTCGGCGAGTGACGGCCCCGGTCGAGGTGATCACCATTCTGGGCAATCTGCTCGACAACGCGATCGACGCCGCACGTCTGGGCGCGACGCGCCCGGCATGGGTGGAGATCGTGCTCGCGGGCGAACAGGACACCCTGCACGTGAGCGTTGCCGACTCCGGTGACGGCGTCGCTTCGTCGATGGTGGACCGCATGTTCGAACAGGGCGTGTCGACGCGGGCCGGCGACAGCCGGGGGCTCGGGCTGGCCATCGTCCAGCAGTCGGTGCACGCGCTCGGTGGCGCGGTGTGGCTGGCCCAGCTCGGCGGCGACGGTGAGGGTGCCGTGTTCGCCGCCCGTCTGCCGGCCGTGCTGGCTGCCGAAACGGGAGCCGACCAGGACGCATCGTGACTGGTCGGCGGGTCCGCAGTGGCGGGACCCGCCGACCGTCGAGCTGTCGCTCCGGTCAGGTGGCTGAACGACCGGTCACGCCTTGGGGACCTTGGTCACGAACTCGGTCGTGTACCCCTTCGTCACGTCGATGGACGCCTTGCCGCTGGCGACCTCGGGGATGCCGGCGGCGAGGACCTCGATGACGTTGCGGGCGCCGTCGGCGTCGATGACGCCGTCGGTGGTGAACCCGTCCTTGGTCTCCTTGATCGACGCCGCGTACAGCTGCGGGTTGCCTCCCGCGTAGTCGGCCGGCATCTTGGCGGCGATGTCCTCCGCCGAGTTGCTCCCGATGAACCGCAGGGTCTTGACGAAGGCGTTGGCCAGCTTCTGGGACTCCCGCGGGTGGGCCGCCACCCAGTCGCAGGGCATGTAGAGGGAGCTGGCCGGGTAGAGCCCGCCGAGCGCCTTCCTCGTGCTGTCCACAGTGGACAGGTCGACCAGGGTCGTCGCGGTGCCCTTGCTCAGCAGGGTGGTCGACGTGGGTGGTGTCGTCATACCCGCGTTGATGCCGCCGTTCTCGATCGCGGCGACGAAGGTGGAGCCGGCGCCGGCCGCGACACCGACGAAGTCGCCCTCCTTGACGCCGGCCTTCGCCATCAGCGAGTTGATCAGGGCGTTGGTGGAGGAACCCTTGCTGGTGAACCCGACCTTCTTGCCCTTCAGGTCCGCCATCGTCTTCACCGTCGCCGCGTCCTTCGACGACAGCATGACCTTCTCCAGCGGCGTGTTGGCGAACTGTACGACGCTCCGGACGCACTTGCCCTTGAGCTGCAGGGTGTAGGCGTGGTCCATGAATCCGACCACCCCGTCAAGGTGCCCGGCCAGCATCTCGTTCTCCTGGTTGACGCCGTTCTGCTCGTCGGAGAGCTCGACCTCCAGGCCCTCGGCGGCGAAGTAGCCCAACCGTTCGGTGAGCATCGCGGGCATGTAGATGACCTTGTTGATGCCACCGACGCCGATCCGGACCTTCGCCAGCGGACCTTCGGTCTTCGGGGCCGTCGGCCTCTCGGCCGTGCTGCAGGCTGCCAGGCCGGCCGTCAGGCCGACGGCGAGGACGGTTGTCAAGAACTTCCGCATGTTCCAGTCACTCCTTTGTGGATGGTCGTTAGACATGGCTGGCTTCGCTCGCCGAAGGCGGGCGCCAGCGGAGTAGGCGTTTCTCGATGGCGGTGAGCAGCCACTCCGCGCCGAGGGCGACGACGGTGATGATGATCATTCCGGCGTAGATCCCGGCCGCGTCGAAGGTGCCCTGGGAGTGGGCGATCAGCAGTCCGAGGCCGCGCTTGGCGCCGATGACCTCACCGACGACCGCGCCGATCAGCGCGAAGCCGAAGGCGACGTGCAGCGAGGCCAGGATCCAGGACGTGGCGCTCGGGATGACGATGGAGGTGAGCACCTTCGTCCGGCTCGCCCCCAGGATGCGGGCGTTGTTGACCAGGTTGCGGTCCACCTCGCGGGCACCTTGGAACGCGTTGAAGAAGACCGCGAAGAAGACGAGGACCACGGCGGTGGCGATCTTGGAGGACAGGCCGAGGCCGAACCAGATGACGAACAGCGATGCCAGCACGATCCGCGGAATGGCGTTGGCGGCCTTGATGAACGGGGCGAGCACCTCGGCGGCGAAACGGGCCCGGCCGAGCAGGATGCCGAGCACGACGCCGGCGATCGATCCGATGACGAAGCCCGACGTCGCCTCCCAGAGGGTGACGCCGATGTGCTCCCAGATCGGGCCACTGCTCGGCCCGACGGTGAACCAGTCGTGCAGGCGTTGCCAGATCTGCGAGGGCTGGGAGTAGAAGAACTGGTCGATGCCCCAGCGTTGGGCGTGGTCCTTCCAGTCCAGCGGCTTGCTGAAGTGGGTCCGCCCGTCGAAGTCGACCCAGTACCGCGCGGCGAGCTCCCACGCCGACAGGCCGACCGTGACCAGCAGGATCCGGACGCCCCAGACCAGTGCGAGACGGCGGCGCCGTGATCGGCTCGCGGCCCGGACCGCCGCGCGTTCGGCGTCTGCGGACGGTGCCTGCGTGGGGTGCCGCGGTACGTCGGTGTCAGGCAGCATTGAGTGTCGCTCCCCTTCTCGCTCGGGCGACCTCTTCGCGCAGGCAGTCCCAGATCTCGCGGTAGATGTCGAGGAACGCCGTGGTGAGACGGATCTCCTCGACGTCACGAGGTCGGGGAAGATCGATCACGAAGTCGGCCTTGATGGTCGCCGGGACGGCGGTCAGCACGACGACCCGGTCGGCGAGTGCGATCGCCTCCTCGAGGTCGTGCGTCACGAAGATCACGGCCGCGCCGGTGCCGGCCCACAGTCGCAGCAGCTCGTCCTGCATCAGGCTGCGCGTCTGTACGTCCAGCGCGCTGAACGGCTCGTCCATCAGAATGATCTTCGGTTCGTTGACGAGTGTCTGCGCGAGCGCCACTCGCTTGCGCATGCCACCGGACAGCTGATGGGGGTAGTAGGACTCGAAGCCGGCGAGTCCGACCCGCTCGACCCAGGTCGTCGCGACGGCCCGCGCGTCGGCCTTGCGCACGCCGCGGAAACGCGGTCCGGCGGCGACGTTGTCCAGCACGTTCTTCCACGGCATGATCGCGTCCTGCTGGAACATGTAGCCGATACCCGCCGGGATGCCTTGCACCGGCTTGCCGCCCACCAGAACCTCGCCGGAAGATGCCGGTTCGAGGCCCGAAACCAACGACAGCGTGGTGGATTTGCCGCAGCCGGTCGGGCCGACCACCGCCACGAATTCGCCTGGGCGAATGGTCATGGTGAGGTTCTGAACCGCTGTCATGATTCCGGTCGAGCCGCGGAAGCGCTTGGTCGCCTCCCTCAACTCGATCACGGGTTGGGTCACGTTTCCTCCTTGTGTTGCCCGGCGATTACAGGGGTGTTCACCGGGTGTTGCGGAGGAGGGTATGGAGCCGGCCAGCTGGCTTCCAGCCTTGCCGTTGTTGCGAAGGCAATTGACGTTCTGGAGGTTTCGCGCGTTTTGCTCGCGGCGGTTCACGGGTGGCAGATGGCCCGGGATCCGGCCCCTGCGTCGCACGTCGTGCCTGCATGACGAGCGACGTGATTGACACGACGCGACGTGCAAACCTAATCTGGGCCCGCTGCAGCCGACGCGCGGTTCACCAACTCAGCGGCGAGGCGTGGCTGGTTCAGCCGGAGATGTGGTCCTGTCGCACACCCGCTGACCGAACAGCGGAGGTCGACTGATGATCCGAGTCCTGGTGGTGGAGGACGACTTCCGGGTCGCGAAGGTCCACGTGAGCTACACCGACCGGGTGCCCGGATTCCGCGTCGTCGGAACGGCCCTGACGGCGGCCGACGCGCGCCGGATGCTCGCCCATGAGCAGCCTGACCTGATGCTGCTCGACACCTACCTGCCCGACGACTCGGGACTCACGGTGCTGGCCGAGACCGACGTCGACACCATCATGTTGACGGCGATGTCCGATGCGGCCGCCGTACGTAAGGCGTTCGCACACGGCGCATTGAACTATCTCCTCAAGCCGTTCACGGCCGAACAGCTGGTCGACCGCCTCACCGCGTACAGCCGCTACCGAACGGCGCTCGCCATGTCGTCCGGCGGCACGTTCAACCAGGAAGACATTGACCGCTGCCAACGCCACTTGCACTCCGGCGACCGGACGGTCACGCCGAAGGGACACTCGAGTGTCACCGCCCGGCTCGTCGCGGAACGGCTCCAGGTGCTGCCACACACGGCCCGAACCGCCGCGGAGATCGCGGCCGAACTCGGCATCGCGCGAGCCACCACGCAACGCTACCTGGCCGCCCTCGAGCAGGACGGCTTGGCGTTGATGAGCCTGCGCTACGGCGCGACCGGCCGCCCCGAGCATCTGTACCGGTGGAAGGGCCCAGCCGGCGGCGACGATTCCGGACCCGGGCCAAACGTTTCGGGCCGCTAACAGGCCGAAGGATCCGCGGTGCCGGCCGCGGCCGGACCCAGGTCCGGCGGCAGTTGCCCCACCAGCAGCGCGACCGCCCGTTCGGCGTCGTCGGCCGCACCGACAGGTTCACGATCGGCGGCGTTACGAACGACGTAGCCGCCTTCTGTGCGCGGATCGATGTACGGAACGTCTTGGCTGTAGGGGAAGCCGGTGCAGGTGCTGAAGTGCAGCGATGTGTGGCTGGTGTACACGTACAGTTGGCGCAGTTGCGGTGCCGCGTGTGCCGCGTCGATGAGGTCGACGACGAACCGAAAACGGTCATCTCTTCCCCAACCTTCGCGGAGCCCTCGCCATTGCTCGGCAACCGCGTCGGCCGGACCTCGCTGATGGGCCAGGGCCAAGCTGGTGACTTCCAGGAACGGGAACTGACGATGGAGCTCCTCGAGCCTCGCGCCGGCGTGCCAGGACTGCGCCGCCCCGCCGACGTCGGCCAGTTCGGCGGTGCTACCGCCGATGAGCATGACGCCCCGGCTCCATCCGGCGACGCCGAAGGCCCGTTCGTCGGCGCCGATGTACACGCGGAAGTCGCCGCGCTCGGCCGTGCCGCCCGTGACGACCGCCGACCACCGCCCGATGTGGTCACGGACATCCAGCCCGGTTCCGCCGCCGGAGGGCAGCGACTGCCGCAACGCCCGAGCAAGGCTGCCGGCCGCGATCAGGTCCGGATACAACTGCTCACTGAGATCTTCGCCTCGCGACAATGAGCGCATGGGCCTCATCCGCTGACGATGGCAGGCCGACCCCACCCGAGCAAGGCGGTGTGCCGCGTGTCGCGCGTCAGGTAGAGCCTGAGGCGTCGCCGTGATGGTGCAGCGTCACGTGCATGCCTTCGGCGGTCGGATTGGTCGCCAGCAGCGCCGTCTCGGCAGGCGTTCCGGTGATTCCCCCGCCGGCGAGGTGCCGCTGGTGCTCGGCGGCGATCGTCTCGCCATAGACTCGGGTCATGGCTGTCAATTCTTCGTCCGCGACCCGAGCGGCACGGTCATCAACGTGACACAGCATGCGTGACACCGTCGCAATGAAGCCTCACGGATGTTGGGCTCAGATTCCTGCGGCATCATGACCACATGAGCGGGCAGGCTTCCATTTCCTACGTTGACGGGCCTGACGCGTTGACGTGGCTTCAGGGCTGGTACGCCGCCCAGTGCGATGGCGATTGGGAACATGAGTACGGCGTGTCCATCGAGACGCTGGACAACCCCGGTTGGTCGCTGAGGGTGGACCTGCAGGCGACCGCAATGGACGGCGTTGCGTTCCCCAAGCAGGAAGTTCACCGAAGCAAGCACGACTGGTTCATCGCTCGCCTGGTCGACAACCACTTCGAGGCCTTCTGCGGTCCGCTCAATCTCAGCGAAGCCATCCACCAGTTCCGGCTCTGGGTTGCTGACAGCAGCCGGGGTACGTCTGGGCCCAATGCTGGGTAGCTTAAGTTGATCATCCTGTATGGAGTGCTAGCTGTATGGGTAGAACTGGACGGGGGCCGGCTCAGGGTGGGGCACGCCACGGTGAGTTCGGCGTGGACTCTGTTGGCGGCTGCGGGCCAGTGCTCAGAGGGGAAGGGGAAAGGCCGCCGTCCTGGTGGCGGTACGGCGGATGAGGTGGACGGCGTTGACGACGCTGACTCGATCCGGGTCGATGTCGGCGCCGGTGGAAGCCCGGCAGATCAGGGCGCTGATCGCGTGCTGGACCAGCAGGTAGGCCCAGACCTCTTGATGGACCAGGTCCGGGCTGCGTGAGCGCAGCACCCTGCCGGGACCGCGCGGCCACATCTTGAGCTGGCCGTTGGATGCCTCGGCTTCCCGGCGTTGCTGGTAGGTGCCGGCCAGCTCGGCCGCGGTGACATCGTCCGGGTCGTGAATATTGGTGATCAGAACGATCGATTCGCTGCTGTCGCGATTCGGGATGTCGTACTCGATGATGCGGACCACATGCGCGGCAGCGGGATCCGGCTTGGCGCCGCTTTTCGCCGCCGCGAGCAGCCGCGCACGGTGCTGACCCCGGATCTGCGGGTCGATCAGCACGGACAGATAGGTGCCATCGGACAGAACTTTCAGCACCGGCAGACGCAGCTGGGTCGGCGCCCGCCAACACAACGCCGCGCCAGTAAGCGCTGCCACGCTGAACGTCTCGAAACTGTAGAAGCCCCGGTCGGCCATCAGCAACCAGTCCGACGACAGTGTGGGCAGCAGCGTGGCGGCCATCGCCTTCTCACTGCGCGCCCACGGACCCACCTCAGCGTCAATGAACGCCTGCGAGCCGCATTCGGTCAACGCGACCACTCGCACCTTCGGAAACGCCGACCGGGCTTGGGCGTTGCCGGCGTAGCCGAACTCGGTGGCGTTCTCGGCGGTGTCGGGCACATCGACATCGAACCCATCGATGGCCACCAAGCGCCGGCCTCGAAGCCACGCCCCGCGGGTGGCCGGTTGCGCGATCGGCTCCGCGACCCGGTAGAACGTCTCCCGCAACACATCGCGGCCCAGCCGCTTCCGCGCCTGCGTGATGCCCGACGACGTGGGCGGTGCCCACCTGGCATCCCACACCCCGAACGCCGACAGTGAACCGGTCACTTTCTGCGCGACCTCTTCGGTGCCGTCCTCGGCGAACAGACACAACGCCATCGTCAGATACGCCGTCACGTGCGGCGGCAGCGTGCCGCCCCGAGGCCTCTCCGCCACCTCGCACACCGCGACCGCTTCGTCGACCTTGAACCGCGGAACCGCAGCGACCAACACCCCCAACGACACCTGATCCGGTCGGCTGACCATGCCCACGTCAACAGTCGAAGTTTCCGAATCCTGTATCACCCAGTCACAGTAGAACCCCGCGGTCAGCCACCAGCATCACCGCGCCACCGAACCGCCAAGATCAACGTATGCTACGTGGCATTGCGTCTGGGCCTTGAGGTGTCGCGGTTGCTAGAGGCGTTGGTGGAGGGTGTCGGGTGGGCTCAGGTCGATCGGGTTTGGGCCGGTCAGCACGCCGCCCTCGACGGGGAGGGTGTGGCCGGTGATCCAGGCGGCGTCGTCGGAGCCGAGGAACGCGACCGCCGCGGCCACGTCCTCTGGTTCGCCGACGCGGCCGAGCGGGTACATCGGCGCGAGCTGCTCCAGCGCGCCCGGCTGGTCGTCCCAGTTCGGTGTCCGGATGGTGCCGGGGGCGACGACGTTGAAGCGCACGCCGAGCGGGCCGTACCGGGCGGCGTAGTTCTGCGACATCGCGATCTGGCCGGCCTTGGCAGCGGCGTACTCCACGTTGCCGAAGGCCGTGATGGCGTTGACCGAGCTGATCGTGACGACGTTGCCGCGGGTCCTCACCAGGTGCGGGATGGCCGCCTGGATGCAACGGGAGGCGCCGACGAGGGTGAAGTCGAGCTGGCGGTGCCAGTCCTCGGCCGAGGTGTCCTCGGGCATCGAGGTGACGATGCAGCCACCCGCGTTGTTCACCACCAGGTCGAGCCGGCCGAACCGCTCGACGGTCGCGGCGACCGCGGCGTCGACGTCGGCACGCGAGGTGACGTCGACCTTGACCCCGAGCGCGTGCTCCGCGCCGATCTCCTCGGCCAGCGCTGCGACCGCGTCCTCCTGCAGGTCGGTGATGACCACCGCACCGCCCTCGGCGGCGATCCGCCGGACGACGGCCCGCCCGATGCCCTGCGCCGCCGCCGTGACGAGCGCGACCTTGCCCTCGAACCGCCGCATCACCACTCCTCCCGAATCGTTGCCGCCATTCTCCCCGCGATCCAGCCGTGAGCCGAGCTACCACCCCTCCAGGGTGGCGCGGGCGTCGCCGTACTCCTGGCGGAACTCGGTCTGCTTCCCCGAGAGCCAGTCCCAGTCGAAGCTCTCCTCCCACTCGCCGACGGTGATGGCCACCTCGTACCAGTCCAGCTCGCCTGGGCGCTCCCGGACCTCGACGATCTGGGTGAGCCCGCCGTGGAGCTCGGCGCCGGGGGCGAGGTCGCGCCAGAACCGCGACGGCACGTAGACGTCGTCGCCCGCCCGTGGCGGGGGTGGCAGGGTGCGGTCGAAGCCGCGCTGCAGGATCCGGTCGAGGCTGCCGGGCCGTACCGGGGACGTGCGGGTCGGCACCGCCGAATCGGCGAGCGTGGGGGAGTCGTGCGCCCGCAGCGCCGTCATGAGGTCGTCGGCGTCCAGGTGCCACCCCTGCCGCGCCGGCAGCGACAGGTCGCCGGCGAGCGACCGGGCGATCCAGCCGGCGACCGGGGCCGGTTCGGGGAGGAGGCCCTGCTGCCAGTACACGGACCGGCCGTGCCGCCGGTCGGAGTAGGAGACGGTGCGCCGGTCGAGGCGGTATGACCAGCCGCCGGTGCTGTCCCAGACGACGTCGAACCGGCGGCTGTCGGGGAACGCCGGCACCGAGGCGGCCAGATCGACGGTGAGCTGACCCTGCAGGGAGTGGGCTGTCTCGACGGTACGGGCGATGACCCGCACCCCACGCTCGGCGAGCGCGCGCTCCACGGCGAGGAGGTAGCCGTAGTGCGGCTGGTCCCGGAGCGCCTCGGCGTGGTCGGTCACCACCTCGCCGCGTCCTGGCTCGTCGATGCCGCGCAGCACGGTGAGCAGCTCGGTGATCGTGCCCGCCCAGCCCGCGTCCAGCGCACGCTGTGCCGCGTCGAGCCGGAACGCGCTGGCGCCGAGGTCCGGCTCGGCGAGCACCAGCATCGCCCGCGTTCGCTGGGCCGGGTCCGGCTCCGCCGTCGATCCGTTCACCGACGCACCGTACCCGGCGGAGCCGTGTCACCACCGACCGCTTCCGCTCGCGGGGGTGACGAACAGCGGGGGTGACGAACAGCGGGGGCGATGCGCAGCGGGGGCGATGCGCAGCGGCGGTTGTCCAAAGGCTGCCGGCATGAGCGGGCGCTGGATCGACAACGGCAGGACGGCCCAGCGGTGACCGGCGTGCCGGATGAACGGGCCGCCCCGCTGCTCATGGCCGCGGTGTTCGACGCGGTCGACGACGACGGCCGGCCGTCGCCGGACGGTGCTTGTGCCGGCAGGTCATGCCGGCCTAGATTGTGTACAAACCAGCGCGTGGGCGGTAGGTTGACGGCCGTTGGTGATCGGGAGGGTGCCGTGCGGATGCCCGCCAGCACGAACCAGGGGAGAGCCCGTGACCGTCAGGATCTGCGAGGTGGGCCCACGTGACGGCCTGCAGAATGAGCCGGACCATCTGAGCCCCCGGGTGCGCGCGGAGCTCGTCGACCGGCTGTCGGCCACCGGGCTGACGAGCGTCGAGGTGGTCAGCTTCGTCAATCCCGCCCGGGTACCGCAGATGAGCGGCGCGGAGGAGGTCTGCGCCGCGGTGCGGCCGGTCGACGGTGTCGACCACGTCGCTCTGGTGCTCAACGAGCGCGGATACACGCGGCTGGCGGCGACGCGGTGCGTGGAGGCCCGGATGGCCTTCTGCGTGACCGAGACGTTCAACCAGCGGAACCAGGGTCGTGCCGTTGAGCGGTCGCTCGCCGAGGCCGCCGCGATCGTGGCCGCGGCGCACGCCGACGGCCGGCGGGCCAGCATCACGCTGGCCGCGTCGTTCGGCTGCCCCTTCGAAGGAGCGGTCGACCCGGGACGGGTGCTGGCCATCGCGGAGCGGGCCGCGGCCACCGGCGCGGACGAGATCATCTTCGCCGACACGATCGGCGTCGGGGTGCCGCGGCAGGTCACCCGCCTGCTCACCGGTGCGGCCGGGCTCGGGATTCCCCTCGGGCTGCACCTGCACAACACCCGAAACACCGGCTATGCCAACGCGATCGCGGGACTGGAGGCGGGGGCGTCGGTGCTCGACAGTTCCGTCGCGGGTATCGGCGGCTGCCCGTTCGCGCCGAACGCGACCGGCAACATCGCCACCGAGGATCTCGTCTACCTGCTCGAAGGCCAGGGCGTGAGCACGGGCGTCGACCTCGACGCGCTGCTGTCCGTCTCGGCCTGGATCACCGAGGTGCTCGGCCGGCAGCTGCCCGGCCAGCTGCTGCGCGCCGGGCGGTTTCCGTAGGCAGCGACGAGGTGCTGCGTCGCGGCCGACGAATTGTGTACAATCGGCGAGGCTGGATGGGAAGAGGCGATGTACACATGGGTCAGATGTCGAAGTTCGAGGGCCGGTCGGGTGCCGAATTCACGATGACGGTCGAGCGGGGCAAGATTCGCGAGTTCGCCGCCGCCGTCGGCTCGGACCATCCGCTGTACTCCGGCGACGACCCGATCTCCCCGCCCACCTTCCTGGCGTCGAGCGCCTTCTGGACGACGGACGCCAGCTCACCGTGGGGCGACGAGCCGCCGGATCTGTCGCGGGTCCTCCACGGCGGCCAGCAGTACGTGTTCCACGGGCCGCCGCCACGGGCGGGCACCGTGCTGCACGGCCGCCAGCGCATCGATCGCGTCTACTCCAAGCAGGGCCGGCGCGGCGGCATGCTCGAGTTCGCCGACATCGTCACCGAGTTCCGCGACGCCGACGGACGGCTGGTCGCCGAGGCCCGGGCCACGCTCGTCGTGACGGAGCAGGCCCCGACGGCATCGGCGCCGGCCGAATGACGGCGTCGCGCCCGACGGTGGGCCCCCTCGGAGCGCCGCTGGTGCAGGGCCCGCTCACCGTCACCGACTTCGTGCGCTACCAGGGCGCATCCGGCGACATGAACCCGATCCATCACGACGCCGAGTTCGCGCGTGCCGCCGGGTTCCCGACGGTGTTCGCCGTCGGGATGCGGCAGGCCGGTGTCCTGGCCGCGTTCGTCGCGGACCGCCTCGGCCCCGACCACATCCGCCGGTTCGAGGTGCAGTTCCGCGCCATCGCGTGGCCGGGCGACACCCTCACCTACACCAGCGAGGTCACCGCCGTCGAGGAGACCGCGACGCACACGGTCTGCACGGTCGTGGTCCAGGCGACCCGGCAGACCGGCGAGGTTCACCTCGCCGGCACCGCGGTGTTCGAAGTGCCGTTCTGAAGCCGCCCCACGGTGGTGGCGTTGTGCCGTTCTAGAGCCGTTCCACGATGGTGGCGTTGGCCTGGCCGCCGGCCTCGCACATGGTCTGCAGCCCGTATCGGCCGCCGGTCTGTTCGAGGTGGTTCACCAGGGTCGCCATGAGCCGCACCCCGGAGCCGCCGAGGGGATGGCCGAGCGCGATCGCGCCGCCGCGCGGGTTGAGCCGTTCCGGGTCCGCCCCGAGATCGGCCGCCCAGGCGAGCGGGACCGGTGCGAACGCCTCGTTCACCTCGTAGGCGTCGACGTCGTCGATGGTCAGGCCGGCCCTGGCCAGCACCTTGCGGGTCGCCGGGATCGGCGCGGTCAGCATCATGACCGGATCGTCACCGGCCAGGGCGAAGGCGTGGAACCGCGCCCGGGGCCGCAGCCCGAGCTCGGCCGCCCGCGTCGCGCTCATGATCAGCGCGGCCGCCGCCCCGTCGGTCAGCGGCGAGGAGTTGCCGGCGGTGATGTGCCAGCCGATCTGCGGGAACCGCTCGCCGGCGGCGGCGTTGTAGAAGGCTGGCCTGAGCCCGGCCAGGCCGGCCGGCGAGGTCGCCGGGCGGATGGTCTCGTCCTGCGTGAGCGGGGCGTCGCGGCCCGGCACGCCGACCGGGACGATCTCGTTGGCGAAGGCCCCAGCGGCGGCGGCCCCCGCGGCCAGCGCGTGCGAACGGGCGGCGTAGGCGTCCAGCTGCTCGCGGGTGAGGCCCCAGCGGGCGGTCACCAGCTCGGCCGCGATGCCCTGCGACACGAGGCCGTTCCCGGCCAGCCGCGCGGCCACCCCCGGGCCGAACGGGTCGGCGCCGCCGACCATCGCGGTGCCCATCGGGACCCGGCTCATCGACTCGACCCCGCACGCCACGACGATGTCGTACGCCCCGGCCATCACGCCCTGGGCGGCGAAGTGCATCGCCTGCTGGCCCGAGCCGCAGGCCCGGTCGACGGTCGTGCCCGGGACGGTGAGCGGCCAGCCCGCCGCCAGCACGGCGTTGCGCCCGATGTTGGCCGCCTGCTCGGCGGCCTGGCCGACGCAGCCGGTGATGACGTCGTCGATCAGCGCGGGCTCGACCCCGGTCCGCGTGACGAGCGCGCGCAGCACGGTGGCGAGCAGGTCCACGGGGTGGAGTCCGGACAGCGCGCCGCCGGGTTTGCCGCGGCCCGACGCGGAGCGGGCGATGTCGACGATCACCGCGTCATGCATGTGGATCCCCTTGTCAGCGAGTTGGAGTCGACGGCCACTGCGCGACCGCGGCGGCCAGTTCGGGTGTCGCACCCCAGGCCCGCACGACGTCGGCGGCCGACGCCGTCGCCGCCGCGCGGCCGAGGGGAAGCCGGGGCATCCCGTCGGCGAAGGTCGCGCGGGTCACCGCCTGGCCGTGCCGCGGTGCCTCGCTGAGGGTCAGCACCGGCGTCAGGCAGGCATCGGTGCCGGCGGCGAGGGCGGCCCACTCGTCACGGGTCCGGGTGAGCACCGCCGCGGCGATCGCCGCACGCAGCGCGGGCCAGCGGGCCGGATCGTCGCGACCCTCGCGCAGCTGCGGGCCGAGCCGGAGCAGGTCGGCCAGCGCCGCGAAGAACTGGGGTTCGAGGGCGCCGATCGCGACGTGGCGGCCGTCGGCACAGGCGTACACGTCGTAGTAGGGCGCGCCGGTGTCGAGCAGGTTCGTGCCGGCCTCGTCCTGCCACTGCCCGTCGCGGTGCATGCCGAACAGCATCGACGCGAGGTAGGTGGTGCCGTCGGTGATCGCCACGTCCAGCACCCGTCCGGTGCCGGTGCGCGCGCGTTCGACGAGCGCGGCCAGCACCGCCGTGACGAGGTACATGCCGCCGCCGCCGAAGTCGCCGAGGAGGTTGGCCGGGGGCGTCGGCGGCTGGCCGGCCCGCGCGGCGGCGTGCAGGGCTCCGGTGACGGCGATGTAGTTGATGTCGTGCCCGGCCGTGGCGGCGAGCGGCCCGGTCTGCCCCCATCCGGTCATCCGGCCGTAGACGAGCCGCGGATTGATGGCGTGGCAGTCCTCCGGGCCGAGCCCGAGCCGCTCGGCGACGCCCGGGCGGTAGCCCTCCAGGAGCACATCCACCGAGGGCAGCAGTCCGCGCACGACGTCCGCGGTCTCGGCGTCCTTCAGGTCGACGCCGGCCACGGGCCGGCCCCGCTCCAGCCCGCCGCCGCCGGGCACCTGGCCGGGGCGGCGCAGCGCGAGCACGTCGGCGCCCAGATCGGCCAGCAGCATGCCCGCGAAGGGCTCGGGGCCGATCCCGAGCAGCTCCAGGACCCGCACGCCGCGCAGTGGCCCGTCAGTCATGACGCTGTCCTTCCATGTCCGCGGCGGGCGGCGCGGCCGCGATGGCCGACCGCAGGGCCCGGTCGAGCTCGTCGAGGTCGTCGGGCTGGGTGAAGGTCGGCTCGAGGTGCCAGCCCGAGGCGATGCCGACCTGCGGGCCGCGGACGTCGAAGACGCGGCCGGTGACGTCGCGCGTGTCCGGCCGGCAGAGCCAGGCGACGACGCGCGCCACCCAGTTCGGGTCGAGCTCCTCGCGCCGGCGGTCGGTGATCTCGCCCTCGTAGCGGCGCAGCGGCGCCTCGGTCAGGCGGGTGAGGGCGCTCGGGGCCACGCAGTTGGCGCTCACGCCGTACGGCCGCAGCTCCTGGGCCGCCACGAGCGTGAACGCGGCGATGCCGGCCTTGGCGGCGGCGTAGTTCGACTGCCCGATGTTGCCGAACAGTCCGGAGGCGGAGGTCGTGGTGATCAGGCGGCCGTCGACGTCCGCGCCCGCCTTGGCCCTTGCCCGCCAGTGGGCGGCGGCGTGATGGGCGACGGTGAAGGTGCCCTTGAGGTGTACCGCGATGACGTCGTCCCATTCGGTCTCGGTCATCGACGCCAGGGTCCGGTCGCGCAGGATGCCGGCGTTGGCGACCACCACGTCGAGCCCGCCGAAGGTGTCGACGGCGAGCCCGACGAGGTCGGCGGTGTCGGCGAAGTCCGTCACGTCGTGCCGGCTCAGGACGGCGGTGCCGCCCGCGGCCTCGATCTCGGCGACGACCGCTCCGGCGGGTCCGTCGTCGGCACCGAGGTCGTTCACGATGACGGCGTGGCCGGCGGCGGCCAGGGCCAACGCGTAGGCCCGGCCGAGGCCGCGCGCGGCGCCGGTGATGACGGCGGTCCGGCGCGGGCTCACTCGGCCACGATCCCGCGCTGCAGGAGGTCGTCCCAGGCCTTGTCGTCCACCCCGGCCAGCTCGTCGAGCACGGCGCGGGTGTGCTCACCCAGGCGCGGCCCCACCGCGGACACCTCGCCCGGGGTGCGGCTGAACTTCGGGACGATGCCGGCCATCGGCCCCGCGGTGCCGCCGGCGGTCTCCGGCCGCAGCACCATCTCCCGGGCGGCGTAGTGCGCGTCGGTGACCATGTCGGCGGCGGTGTAGATCTTTCCCGCCGGCACGCCGTGATCCGCGAGGGTCCGCAGCAGGTCCGGTGCGGGTAGCGAGGTGGTCCAGCGTTCGATCTCCTCGTCGAGGACGGTCGAGTTGCGGCCGCGGGCCTCGTGGCCGTCGAAGCGCGGGTCGGTCGCCAGCTCCGGGCGGCCCATGGCGTCGCAGAGCCGGCGGTAGACCGCGTCGGCGTTGCCCGCGATCGCGATGTCGGCCCCGTCGGCAGTGCCGTACACATTGGACGGTGCGACACCCGGCAGGACACTGCCGGTTCGCGTGCGCAGTGTTCCCGCCCGCTCGTAGTCGACCATCGTCGACTCCATGAGCGCCGCGACCGCCTCGTAGATGGCGACGTCGACCTCCTGGCCGCGGCCGCTCGCCGCGCGCTCGACCAGCGCCGTGGACGTTCCGACGACGGCGAACAGCGCGGCCAGGGAGTCGCCGAGGCTGATGCCGGTCCGGGCCGGGCGCGACCCGGCGTCACCGGTCGTGAACCGGATGCCGCCCATGGCCTCGCCGATGCTGCCGAAGCCCGCCTCGCGCGACCGCGGGCCGGTCTGCCCCAGCCCGGAGACGTGCACGACGATGATGCCGGGATTGATGTCGGCGAGGGTCTGGTAGCCCAGGCCCCAGGCGTCGAGAGTGCCTGGCCGGAAGTTCTCCAGGACGACGTCGCAGCGCGCGGCGAGGGCCCGCAGCACGGCCTGGCCGTCCGGGTCGCGCAGATCCAGCGCGACCGACTTCTTGTTCCGGGCGATGGCCGGCCACCAGAGGCTCTGGCCGTCCTGCACGACACCCCAGCGGCGCATCGGGTCACCCCCGGCGGGCGGCTCGATCTTGATCACCTCGGCGCCGTAGTCGGCCAGCAGCTGACCCGCGAACGGTCCCGCGATGAAGCTGCCGAGCTCGAGGACCCGGACGCCCGACAGCGGACCTGAAGAACCCTGCTTCGTCACGGCTGCTCCCCTGAATGTGCACAATCTGATGGCAGGAGCACGTAGAAACGGCATTCTGGCGGTGCTCGTCTGCACTATTGCACACAATCGACGGCTGCGGCACACTCCGATGATGTACGCCGCACACATCGCGCAGGACCGTCCGGACCGGGTGGCGATCATCATGGCGGAGGCCGGCACGCGGATCACCTACGGTGAGTACGAGTCGGAGGCGAACCGGTTGGCGCACCTCTTCCGGCGCAGCGGCCTACGCTTCGGCGACCACGTGGCGATGCTCATGGAGAACAACCCGCGCCTGCTGGAGAGCGAGGCGGCCGCCGAACGCAGCGGCCTGTACTACACCTGCATCAACCACTATCTGTCCCCGGACGAGGCCGCGTACATCATCAACGACAGCTCCGCCCGGATCGTGGTCACGTCGGCCGCCAAGCTCGACCTCGTTCGGCAGCTGCCGGAGCGGTGTCCCCGCGTCGAACGGTGGCTGATGGCCGACTGTGCCGACCCGCCGGCGCCGTTCGAGTCCTACGACGGTGCCGTCGCCGGCCTGCCGCCGGATCCGATTCCGGACGAACAGCTGGGCATGGCCATGCTCTACTCGTCCGGCACCACCGGGCGCCCGAAGGGCATCTACCATGCGCTCGCGGTCGCGCACCCGTCCGAGGAGCCCCTCGGGTCACGCATCCAGAGCCAACGGTGGGGGCTCGACGGGTCCAGCGTCTACCTGTCGCCCGCTCCGCTGTACCACTCGGCCCCGCAGGGCAGCGTGTCCATGACGCTGCGGGCCGGCGGGACCGCGGTCGTCATGGAGTCGTTCGACGCGGAGCGGTACCTCGACCTCGTCGCCGCCCACCGGGTCACGCACTCGCAGCTGGTCCCGACGATGTTCTCCCGCCTGCTGAAGCTGCCGGAGGAGCGCCGCCGCCGCGCCGACGTCTCGTCGCTGCGCACGGTCATCCTCGCGTCGGCGCCGTGCCCGCCCCAGGTGAAGCGCCAGATGATCGACTGGTGGGGCCCGATCATCCTCGAGTTCTACGCCGCCAGCGAGGGGATCGGCTACACGTTCTGCACCTCGCGGGAGTGGCTCGACCACCCGGGCACCGTCGGCCGGGCCGCGAGCGGCGAACTGCTCATCCGGGCCGAGGACGGGAGCCTGTGCCCGCCCGGCGTGACCGGCACGGTGTGGTTCCGGGGGCCGGCCGGCTTCCAGTACTTCAACGACCCCGGCAAGACGGCGGCGACGCGCGACGTCGAGCTCGGCGCCAGCTCGGTCGGCGACATCGGCTACCTGGACGACGAGGCGTACCTGTACCTCACCGACCGGGAGAGCTTCATGATCATCTCTGGTGGGGTCAACATCTACCCGCAGGAGACGGAGAACCTCCTGATCACCCACGAGAAGGTGTACGACGCCGCGGTGATCGGCGTCCCCGACGACGACCTGGGGGAGCTGGTCAAGGCGGTCGTGCAGCTCGCCCCCGGGGTGGATGCCGGGCCGGCGACCGCCGCGGAGCTGATCGCCTTCTGCCGGGCGTCGATCGCCCACTACAAGTGCCCCCGCTCCGTGGACTTCGTGACCGAGCTGCCCCGGCTGCCCACCGGCAAGCTCTACAAACGGAAGCTGAAGGACCAGTACTGGGCCGGACGGGAGTCGTTGATCCAGTGAACGAGGACGAGCTCCGGCGGCGCGTCGCCGGCTTCATTCGCGACACCGACGGCGCCGACCGGATCACGGCGCTGGGGGCTCAGTTCGACGCCGGACTGGCCTGGGTCCACCATCCCGCCGGGGCTGGTGGGCTCGGCCTCGGCCCGGACCGCCAGGCCGAGGTGGACGCGCTGCTCGCGGCGGCCGGCCGGCTGGAGTCCTGGGAGCGCAACCCCATGGGCATCGGCATGGTCGCGCCGGCGCTGATGGCCCACGGCACGCCGGCCCAGCGGGCGCTGCTCCGGCCGATCTTCACGGCCGAGCACATCTGGTGCCAGCTGTTCTCCGAGCCCGGCGCCGGGTCGGACATCGCCGGGCTGGCCACGCGGGCCGTGCGCGAAGACCGTGACGGCGCCGGGTGGGTCGTCGACGGGCAGAAGACGTGGACGTCGCTGGCGCACACCGCCCGCTTCGGGCTGGCCCTGACCCGCACCGACCCCGGCGTCCCGAAGCATGCCGGGCTGACCGCGTTCCTGATCGACATGCGGGCCGCGGGCGTGCAGGTGCGGCCGTTGCGCGACCTGACCGGGGGTGCGCACTTCAACGAGGTGTTCCTGGACGGGGTGCGGCTGGGCGACGACGCCCGGCTCGGCGACGTCGGGGGCGGATGGGCGGTCGCCACCACCATGCTCGCGAGCGAGCGGGCCGCGATCGGCGGGTCGGTCGGGGAGCGCGGGTCGGGGGCCATCGCCCTGGCGGTCGACACCTGGCGCCGGACCGGGTCCGACCCGGACCGGCGGGCCGAGCTGACCCGGCTGTGGGTCGAGGCCGAGGTGCTGCGCCTGTCCGCGCTGCGGGACCAGCGGACGCGGGCCGAAGGCGGGCCCGGGCCGGGCGCGTCCGGTCTCAAGCTGCGCCGGGCCCTGCTGGAGCAGCGCATCGCCCGCTTCACGTTGGAGCTGCTCGGCCCGGCCGGGCTCGTCTATGACGCCGACGCCGTGCGGGCCGGCGGGCCGGTCCCGGACGACCCGGTGTGGACCTGGCTGCAGTCGCAGGCCTACACGATCGCCGGCGGAACGTCGGACGTCATGCGCACGATCATCGGGGAGCGCCTGCTGCGGCTGCCCAAGGAGCCCGGCCTGCCTCGCGACACGCCCTGGGCGCAGATCCCGCGCTGACCGTTACGGCCATTGACCAGCGCGGCAGCGTCGATGTAAAACTAAAACTGATGTTAGAATCAGCTAATTTGGAGGTGGCGTCCGTGCCGAGTCGAGACTTCGCCCAGCAGCGCCACGACGTGCGGCGGTTCGTCGACGAGGAGCTGATCCCGCGGGAGCCGATCCTGGATCGCAACGACGCGAGCAGTACCGAGGCGATGGCGGAGCTGAAGAGCCTGGCCAAGCAGCGGGGCGTCTGGGCGCTCGGGCACCCGGCCGCGATCGGCGGCGGCGGCCTGCCGTTCATGGACTACGTCATGGTCAACGAGATCGTCGGGCGTTCGTACTGGGGAACGGAGGCCCTCGGCACACTGTCCTTTCAGGACTGTCTGATGCTGCTGGAGTTCGGCACCGAGGCCCAGCGGAAGCAGTGGATCCCGCTGCTGTTCGAGGGCGTGACCGGACCGACGATCGGCATGACCGAGCCCGAGGTCGCCGGCTCCGACCCGACGCTGATCCAGACCACCGCGGTGCTCGACGGCGACGAGTGGGTGATCAACGGCCACAAGTGGTTCACCTCCGGCGCCAACCGCGCCATGTACACCACGGTCTTCGCCAAGACTGACCCGGACGCGCCCAAGCACCAGCAGTTCTCGATGATCCTCGTGCCCACCGACACGCCCGGCTACAACATCGAGCGGGTCGTGCGGACCATGGGCCACTACGGCGGCAACCACTGCGAGGTCCGCTACGACAACGTGCGGGTGCCGGCCGAGAACCTGCTGGGGCCCCGGGGTGGCGGCTTCGCCGTGGCCCAGGCGCGGCTCGGGCCGGGCCGGATCACCCACAGCATGCGCTGGCTCGGGCAGGCCCAGCGCGCCTTCGAGCTGATGTGTGACCGCGTCAAGACCCGCTTCGCGCACGGCTCGCTGCTGTCGGAGAAGGGCGAGGTCCAGCGCTACATCGCCGAGTCGGCCGCGCACATCCAGGCGGCCCGGCTGATGACGTTGGACGCGGCGCGGAAGATCGACGCCGGGCAGGACGCCCGGATCGAGATCTCCCTGATCAAGTTCTTCGGCGCGCAGATGCTGCACGACGTCGTCGACCGCGCGCTGCAGGTGCACGGCGCGCTGGGCGTCACCGAGGACACGCCGCTCGAGCGCATGTACCGCGACGCCCGCTACGCGCGCATCTACGACGGCCCGGACGAGGTGCACCGGATGGTGGTCGCCAAGCGACTGCTGCGCGGCGACTACCGGGAGCAGGCGCCGTGGTCGGAGATCGTGCGCTGACCACGTACCGCGACAACTGACGGAAACCGACATCGCTTTCAGGAGTTTCGATGACGACGAGCGAGTTTCGAACCAGCCCGGCGGATGTCTCGCTCGCGCTGGCCGAGCGGCTGGCCACGGCGATCGACGCCAACGACCTCGACGCCCTGCGCGACGAGATCTACACGGCCGACGTGGTGGTCTGGCACAACGACGATCAGCACGAGCAGCGCGTCGACGAGAACCTCAAGGTGCTGAACTGGCTGCACCGCAAGGTCGGCAACAAGCGCTACGAGGACGTGGTACGCCACGCGACGCCGACCGGCTACGTGGAGCAGCACGTGCTGCGGGGGACCGCGCCCAACGGCACCGAGGTCGAGATCCCCGCCTGCCTGGTGGTGACGGTGACCGGCGGGCGGATCTCGCGCATCGACGAGTACCTCGACAGCCAGGCCGCCGCCGCGCTGCGGGCATGAGCCGGCCATGAGTCAGCTCAGTGCCGCCGAGCGCGACCAGTGGCGCTCCTCGGTGGCCGCCGTGGTGGCCCGCTGTACGCCCGGCGGGAACTGGGATGCGCTGTTCGATCTCGGTGTCGCCGAGCTCGGGCTCGAGGACCTGGCGGTGGCGATCGAGGAGTGCGGCGCCGTGCCGGCCGCCACGCCGTTGCTGGGCCACATGTTCGGCCTGCGGGCGCTGCGTTCCGCGCCCGCGTCACCGGAACGGGACCGGCTCCTGGCGGGCGCGGTCAGCGGCCGGCATCGGGTCGCGCTCGTGCTGGCCGACGGCGAGCGGACCTACGTGCTGGAGGGGGGAGCGGCCGACACCTTCGTGATCGCGACGGGGCCGGATCTGTTCGTGGTGCCGGCCGATGCGCGCGGCGTCGTCCGGCGCCCGCTGCCCACGCTCGACCCGTCGCGGGTCCTGTGGCACGTCGAGTTCCACGGGGCGGTGACGACGCCGCTCGGCCGGGACGGCGAGTGGAAGGCCGAGCGGCTGCGGTCGGAGCTCGCCGCGCTGGTCGCGGCCGACTCGATCGGCGGGGCCCGGGCCGTGCTGCGGGGCGCCGTGGACCACGCCCGCCAGCGCATGCAGTTCGGCCGCCCGATCGGCTCGTTCCAGGCGGTCAAGCACCGCCTGGCCGACGTGTCGAGTCAGCTCGACGGGGCGGTGGCGGCGGTCGACCACGCGGTGCGCCGGTTGGATGCCGACGCCCCGGACTCGGCGCTGGCCGCCGCGGTCGCGAAGCTCGCCGCCGCCGACGCCTATCTGGCGGCGGCCGAGGGCGCGATCCAGACGTACGGCGGCATCGGCTTCACGTGGGAGCACCCCGCGCACATCTATCTCAAGCGGGCCCACACCAACGGTCAGCTCGCCGGCGGTGCGGCGCCGCACCTGGAACTGGTGGCCGACCGGGCCGGGATCGGCCCGATCAACTGAACCCTGGAGGGCGCATCATGGCCGAGCGAGAATTCGAGATCGGCGGCATCAACCACCTCGCGCTGGTGTGCAGCGACATGCGCCGCACGGTGGACTTCTACACCAACGTGCTGGGAATGCCGTTGATCAAGACGGTCGAGCTGCCGAACGGGATGGGGCAGCACTTCTTCTTCGACTGCGGTGGCGGCAACGCCCTGGCCTTCTTCTGGTTCCCGGGTGCGCCGGACAAGGTTCCCGGTGTGACCCATCCCGGTGCGCTGCCCGGGGTCGGCGACATCGCCAGCGCCGTCGCGTCGATGAACCACGTCGCCCTGCAGATCCCGGCCGACAAGTTCGACGAGTACCGCGAGCGGCTCCAGGCCAAGGGCGTGGAGGTCGGGCACGTCGTGTTCCATGACGACAGCCCGTCCACGATCGCGCGGCGCATGCACGACGGCGTCTACGTCGGCTCGCTGTACTTCTTCGACCCGGACGGCATCCTGCTGGAGTTCGCGGCCTGGATGCGGAAGCTGACCCCCGACGACGTCCGCCACGAGCCGGCCGCGCCGGTCGTGGAGGCGGTTGCGAAGGCCTGAACGGTCTTCTGTTCCAATTTTCTGAAACTGATGTCAGTATCAGGCCCACACCCCCAACCTTTCTGGCCTTGATGGAGGCATTCATGAGGACGCTGCGGACCCGCCTCGCTGCGGCGATGCTTGTTCTGCCGGTCGCGTTATCCGCCTGTAGCAACGACAAGACCAAGTCACCCGCCGCCCCGGGCGGCGGCTCAACAGCCGGCAATCCGGTGAAGGTCATGCTGATCTACGACGAGACCGGTTCGGGTGCCGCCCCCGAGCTCGTCGACGGTGCGAATGCCGGTCTGGCGCAGGTGAACGCGAACGGTGGCATCAAAGGACGGCCGATCGAGATGACCGTCTGCAAGACCGGCAACGACCCGAACATCGCGGACAACTGCGCCCGCCAGGCCCAGAGCCTCGGGGTGTCGGCCGTGGTCGGCGAGCTCACCCTGCAGAAGGGCCACGAGAAGATCCTCCGGGAGGCGAAGATCCCGATCATCGGTGCCGTCACCTCCGGCACGGACCTGACGGAGATCGCGCAGTTCCCCCTCGACGGCAGCACGCCGATCCAGACCGCGTCGCTGGCCAACGCGCTGGCCGCGCAGGGCTTCAAGAAGATCAGCATGGCCCGCATCCAGATCGACGGCGGCGGGGCGTTCAGCGGCTTCGCCAACCAGGGCCTCACGTCCGCCGGTCAGAAGATCCTCAACGACGTGCCCGTGCCGACCGGCGCCGCGGACATGGCGCCTTACGTCCAGGCCGTCCTCGCCAACGGCACCGACGCCATCCTGACCGTGCTGCCGGGCACCGACTCGACCGCCTTCATCAAGCAGCTCAAGAAGGACGCGCCGAACATCGGGATCGGCATCATCGGCACGCAGAAGGAGAAGGTCGCCGACGCGCTCGGGGCGGCCTCGGACGGCCTCTACGAGGCGCTGGGCTACCTGCCGCCGTCGTACGAGAACACGGCCACCAAGAACTACGTCGCGGCCATGTCGAAGCAGGGGATCAGCGAGACGCGGGGCTTCCGGCTCAACGCCTACGCCGCCGTCCTCGCCTTCGCCGAGGCGGCCAAGAAGGTGCCCGACCCGACCAACACCGCTTTGTGGGACGCGCTGCCGACGATGAGCGGCATCGACATCGGCCTCACCCCGCCGATCCAGTGGCAGAAGGGCAACGTGGGCGGATACCCGCGGATCTTCACCTCCTGCGCGTTCATCGTGAAGTACAGCGGCGGCAAGGAACTGCCGGTGTACGACACCTTCCGCGACGCCTACACCGGCCAGAACTGCACCACTCCGCCGAAGAGCTGAGGACCGGGCCCACACATGCTGACTGACGTGATCAGGTTCGCCGTACTCGGTCTCGGGGCCGGCGCGATCTATGGCCTGTCCGCCCTCGGAATCGTGCTGATCTACCGCGGCTCCGGGATTCTGAACTTCAGCCAGGGCGCGGTCGGCATGGTGGGCGCCTACGTCTTCTACCTGCAACGCGAGGCCGGCATGGCCACGCCGGTGGCGGCGCTGCTCGCCATCGGCGTGGGCCTGGCCATCGGCGCGCTGATCCATCAGCTCGTCATGCGACCACTGCGGGACGCGCCGCCGGTGTCGCGGCTCATCGCGACACTGGGTGTCTTCGCGTTCCTCTTCGGCCTGGGGCAGTACCTGTTCGGCGTGGGGAAGGCCCGGATCGTCACCTCGATCCTGCCGGACGGGTCGACGACCGTGCTGCCGGGCATCCGGATCGGGACCGACCGGCTCGCCATCCTCGGCGTCGGGCTGGTGCTGGCCGTCGTGCTCACGGTCGTGTACCGCTCCACCCGCTTCGGCCTCGCCACCTCGGCCGTGGCCGAGAACGGGCGGGCGAGCTCGGCGCTGGGCATCTCCCCGGACACCGTCGCGACCGTGAACTGGATGGTGGGCTGCGCGCTCAGCGTGGTGTCGGCCGTGCTCATCGTCAGCATCGGCACGCTGCAGGTGGAGAACCTGGCGATGCTCATCGTGCCGGCCCTCGCCGCCGCCCTGCTCGGCGGCTTCAAGTCCTTCCCGCTGACGATGGCCGGCGGGCTGCTGATCGGCATGCTCGAGTCCGAGGTGGCCTGGATCGGCACCCGCCAGCACGCCGACGGCTGGGGCCAGACGGTGCCGTTCATCGTCATCATCCTCGTCCTCGTCATCTCCGGGCGTTCCCTGCCGCTGCGGGGTGAGGCGATCCAGCGCCCGCCCCAGCTCGGCACCGGCATCGTGCGCCCCCCGGTGCTGCTCGGCACCGGGCTCGTCGCCCTCGGACTGCTGTACTTCGTGTTCCCGCCGGCCCTGCTCAGCGCCACCGAGATCACCCTGGCGCTCGGCCTCGTCGTGCTGTCCCTCGTGGTCGTCACCGGCTACACGGGACAGCTGTCGCTGGCGCAGATGGCGCTCGCCGGTATGGGCGCCTGGATCGCCGCCCGCCTGGTCGCCGACCACGGCGTGCCGTTCTGGGCCGCGCTGCTGATCGGCGTGGTTGGCGCGGTCCCGGTCGGCATCATCGTCGGCCTGCCCGCGCTGCGGACCCGGGGCATGAACCTGGCCGTGGTGACGCTGTGCCTGGCCGTGGTGCTGGAGCACCAGATCTTCTCCTCGACCGAGCGCACCGGTGGGTTCACGGGCATCAACGTGGGCTCGCCGAAGATCTTCGGCATCGACATGGACACGTACTTCTGGCCCAGCCGCTACGCGATCTTCTGCCTGGTGCTGTTCATCCTGGCCGCCCTGATGGTCGCGAACCTCCGGCGCGGCCGGGCCGGCCGCCGCCTGGTGGCCGTCCGGTCCAACGAGCGCGCCGCGGCCAGCATCGGCATCAGCGTGGCCCGCGCCAAGATCTTCGCCTTCGGCATCTCGGCCGCCCTGGCCGCGGCCGGCGGCGTCCTGCTGTCGTTCCGGCAGCCGAACGTGACCTTCATACCGACGTACACCGCCTTCCAGTCCATCTTCGCGGTCGTGTTCTCGATCATCGGCGGCATCGGCTACCTCGTCGGTGCCGTCATCGGCGCCATGTACGCCCCGGCCGGACTGCTCTCCGGGGTGATCTCGCAGCTCTTCCCCGGCACCGCGTTCGCGCAGTTCATCTCGCGCAACGAGGTCGGGCAGATGATCCTCGGCCTGACCCTGCTCATCGTGCTGCCGCAGCTGCCCAACGGTCTGGCCACGCAGCGGCTGCCCGCCGGGCTGATCCCCAAGTGGATCACGGCGCGCAGCGGCCGCCGGGCGCGCCGGCGCGACGTCGCGGAGCTGGCGGGGGAGACGACGTTCAGCGTCGTCGAGCGGCCGGTGGACGTGAGCGGGCTGACGGTCCGGTTCGGTGGCGTGACCGCGCTCGACGACGTGGCGCTCAACCTCGTGCCGGGACAGGTCCACGGGCTCATCGGGCCGAACGGGGCGGGCAAGACGACCCTGATCGACGCGTTGACCGGGTTCGTGGACAGCCCGGGCGCCACGATGACCCTCGACGGCCAGGACATCGGCCACTGGCCGGCCCAGCGCCGGGCCGCGGCCGGCATCAGCCGCTCCTTCCAGAGCCTCGAACTGTTCGAGACGATGACGGTCCGGGAGAACCTGCTCGCCGCGGGCGACCGCCAGGACTGGCCCGCGTTCCTGTCCAACCTCGTCCATCCGGGCCGGGACCGGTACTCGCCGGCCGCGCTCGCCGCCATCCGCGAGTTCCACCTGGAGGACGACCTCGAACGCAAACCCGACGAGCTGCCGTACGGCCGCCGCCGGCTGCTGGCCATCGCCCGCTCGGTCGCCACCGGCGCCTCGGTCCTGCTGCTCGACGAGCCGGCCGCCGGTCTGGACGACACCGAGACCGCCGAGCTCGGCCACCTCATCCGCCGGCTCGCCACCGAGCTGCGGATGGCGGTGCTGCTCGTGGAGCACAACGTCTCCGTCGTGCTGGACGTGAGCGACCAGGTCTCGGTCCTCAACTTCGGCAAGGTGATCGCGACCGGGACACCGGCGGAGATCCGGTCCGACCCGGCCGTCATCACCGCCTACCTCGGCACCCAGGACACTGCCGACGAGACTGCCGCACAGACGGGTCCGGTCGAGGTGATCGAGCGCGAGCCGGCGCCCGCGACCGAGGCGGCCGCGGACGGCGAGCCGCTCATCGAGGCCCGCGGGCTCAGCGCCGGATACGGGGACCTGGCCGCGCTGCGCGACCTGGACCTGGTGGTGCGGCCCGGCGAGATCGTGGCGCTGCTCGGACCCAACGGCGCGGGCAAGACCACGACGCTGCTGACCCTGGCCGGCGAGCTGAAGCCGTTGGCCGGCACCGTGCGGTGGCGCGGCAGACCGGCCTCGGCCCGGCTGCACCGGCGAGCCCGCGAGGGCATGGCCTTCGTGCCCGAGGAACGCTCGGTGTTCATGCAGCTGAGCGCGGCCGAGAACCTGCGCCTCGGCCGCGGGCCACGCTCCCTCGCGCTCGACGCGTTCCCTGAACTGACCCCGCTGCTCGACCGCCGGGCCGGCCTGCTGTCCGGCGGCGAGCAGCAGATCCTGACCCTGGCCCGGGCGCTCGCTGGACGGCCCGCCCTGCTGCTCGCCGACGAGCTCTCGCTCGGCCTGGCGCCCCTGGTCGTCGACCGGCTGCTGCGGGCCATCCGGCGGGCCGCCGACGAAGGGCTGGGCGTCCTGCTCGTCGAACAGCAGGCGGCGCGGGCGCTGGAGGTGGCCGACCGGGCGTACGTGCTGCGGCGCGGCCGGGTGATCACCGAAGGGGCCTCGGCCGAACTCTCCAGGGACTGGTCGAAGCTGGAACGCAGCTACCTGAGCGAGGTCGCGAGTGGGTGAGTCCGTGCCGCAGCAGCTGGACCCGGCCCGCGTGCTGCCCGGCCTGCTCCGCCGGCGGGCGACCGAGCTGGCGGACCAGGACTTCCTGATCGACGTCGAGCGGGGCCGGGTCACCTACGGCGCGTTCCAGCGGCGGGTCGAGCAGTTCGCCGGGCTCCTGCTGGAACAGGGTGTGCAGCCATCGGACCGGGTCGCGGTCCTGCTGCCCACGTGCGTCGACGAACAGGCGTTGTGGATCGCGTGCGGGTGGCTGCGCGCCGTGCAGGTGCCGATCAACCCGGCCTACCGCGGCGACATGCTCCGGCACGTGCTGCACGACTCCGGGCCCCGCCTGATCGTCACGGTCGAGGCCCGCGCCGACGAGCTCCGGCAGGCCGCGGACGCCGACGCCGCGGTCTTCGTCCTGGAGATCGGGCAGCCGCTGGTGTACGACCCGGCGGTGCTGGCCGGCGTCGAGGATCCGAAGCCGTGGGACACCGCCGCCATCATCTACACCTCCGGCACCACCGGGCCGTCCAAGGGCGTGCTCACGCCGTGGGGGCAACTCGTCACCGGCATCGACACCTTCGACGACGTCGGCCCCGGCGACGTGCTCTACGCCCCGTTCGCCGCGTTCCACCTGGGTGGCAAGGTGCCGCTGCAGATCGTCGCGCACTGGGGCGGGACGTTCGTCTTCCGCGACGGCTTCAAGACCGACCGCTTCTGGCCGGACGTCCGCGCGCACGCCTGCAACCGGGCCTGGGCCTTCTACGCGATGGCGAACTTCCTCTGGCAGCAGCCGCCCCGCCCGGACGACCGGGACAACCCGGTCGAGAGCATCACCGGCGGCCCGCTGCTGCCCGACTACGCCGCGTTCGAGCGGCGGTTCGGGCTGCGCATGCGGACCAACTACGGGATGACCGAGGCCGGCTGGCCGATCGCGACCGGCGATGACGTCGTCGACCACCGCAGCTGCGGCCGCGCCCGGGACGGGTACGAGCTGCGCATCGTCGACGACTTCGACGCCGAGGTCCCGGCCGGCCACATCGGTGAGCTGATCGTGCGTTCCGACCGGCCGTGGACGATGAACCAGGGCTACCTGGGCCGGCCCGCGGACACCGCGCGGGCGTGGCGCAACGGCTGGTACCACACCGGAGACGCCTTCCGCCGGGACGAGACAGGCAACTACTACCTCGTCGACCGGGTGAAGGACGCGGTGCGGCGGCGGTCGGAGAACATCTCGTCGTTCGAGGTCGAGTCGATGGTCACCGCCCACCCCGGCGTCCTCGAGTGCGCCGCGATCGGCGTGCCGTCCGACGACGGGGAGGAGGAGATCAAGATCTGTGTCGTGCCGATGCCGGACGCGCACCTCGACGCCCTGGCACTGTCGGAGTTCCTCGCGGCCACGATGCCCCGGTTCATGGTCCCCCGCTACATCGAGTTCCTCGACGAGCTGCCGAAGACCCCGACCAGCAAGGTGCGCAAGGTGGAGCTCAAACGCGACCCGTTCACGGCGGGCACGTGGGACCGGATGGCCGCTCGATGAACGAGACAGCCCTCACCGCCGCCCTCGGCGAGCCGGTGACCGGATTGGAGCGGCTGACCGGCGGCTCGTCCCGCGAGGTCTGGGCCTTCGAGGCCGCGGGTCGCAGACTCATCCTCCTGGCCGATCCGCCCGGCGAGCGCCGCGGCGGTGGCGCCACCTTCGAGGCGAGCGTCATCCGGGCCGCCCGCTCCGCCGGGGTCGCGGCGCCCGAAGTGATCGCGGTCGTGCCCGGCGGGCTCGTCCTGCAACGGCTCGACGGCGAGACGGTGCCGCGGCGGATTCTCGACGTACTGACGACCGGCCCCGCCGGACCACGGCTGGCCCGCCAGTGCGGCGACGCCCTCGGCCGGCTGCACACCGTCGATCCGGGCGCCGTCGCGGCCCTGCCGGACGAGGACCGGCTCGTCGAATACCGGGCGACCCTCGACCGGCTCGACCCCGACCGGCCGGTGCTCGAACTGGCCTACGGGTGGCTGCAGGAGCGCCGGCCGCCGCGCCGCCGGACGACCCTGACCCACGGTGACTTCCGGCTCGGGAACTTCGTGGTCGACGGCGACGGCCTCGTCGGGGTCCTCGACTGGGAGTCGGCCCACCGCGGCGATCCGCTCGAGGACCTGGGCTGGATAGCGGTGCGCAGCTGGCGCTTCCGCGGGCCGGGCGTGGTCGGCGGCTTCGGCGACGTCCAGGACTTCCTCGACGGGTACCGGGCGTCGGCGGGCGTGGACGTGTCCGACGCCGACTTCGCGTGGGCGGTCGTGCTGGGCACGTGGATCTGGGCGGTCGGCTGCTTGCAGCAGGCCGACCGGCACCTGTCCGGGACGACCCGCTCGATCGACCTGGCGCTGGTCGGCCGGCGGGTGGTCGAGGTGGAGCACGACCTGCTCGGGCTGCTCCGGTGACAACGGGAGTACACATGCCATCGCACGCCGCGGTCCCCGACCACAACGAGCTGCTGACGGCCGTCGTGGAGACCTTGCGCACGGAGCTCCTGCCGCAGGTCAGCGGGCGCTCCCGATACCTGCTCAAGGCGTGTGCCGCCGCGCTGGAAGTGGTGCAGCGAGACCTGGCCGCCGGGACCGAGCGCCGCCGGGTCGACGGGGCGGTCTTCGCGGAGCTCGGCGTGCCGGACGAACGGGCCCTGGTCGCCGAGATCAGGGCCGGCCTCGCCCCGGACCGGTTCGCCGCGATCCTCGCGGCGCTGGGCCCGCGCACCGAGGTCGAGCTGCGCGTCCTCGGCCGCGACGATCGTCAGGCCGGGCCTTGGTCCTCCGGGCGCCAGTAGATGGCGTGGTACCAGATGCCGGCGAGCGAGTCGATCGCCGCCTCCTCGTCGACGACGGAGTCGCCGTTGTCACCGCCCTGAGCCAGCCACACGTAGCAGGAGAGCTCGAGCATCGAGGACAGCGCGGACGAGGTCATCCGCACGTCGATGCCCGGGCAGTAGCCCTCCTTCTGGGCGTGTTCGACGCCGTGGGCGATGAAGTCGATGGCCGACCGCCGGATGTCGCGCCAGCTCTCCAGGAAGGCCGGGTCCGCCATCGACGCCTGGAACACGCCGCTGAGCGCGCCGAGCCGGTCGCGGTAGGTCTCCCAGAAGATGGTGATCGCCATCCGGATGGCTTCCTTGGGCGGGCGGCCCTCCTGGTACGGCACCGCGATCTGGGCGCGGGTGTCCTCGTGGAAGGCCTGGGCGAGGGCGGCGAGCACGTCGGCCTTGTCGGTGAAGTAGTTGTAGAAGCTCGCCGACGACCGGCCCGCGGTACGCGCGATGTCCTCGACCTTCGTCGACAGGTAACCGCGGGTCGCGAACTCCTTGCGGGCCGCCTCGAGGAACGTGGCCGCCGTGCGCGCCCCTTTGGAGTACTGGCGTGGCATCGCCCTGCCCCCGTCCGACACCGAGCTTTGAGAACTAAAAGTGATATTAACATCAAGTTTTGCGCCCGAATTCGGGGCGTGCGACAGGAGACGAACGGCATGATCGAGACCCGCTTCACCCGCGAGTTCAACGTCCGGCACCCCATCGTGCAGGGCGGGATGCAATGGGTCGGCCGGGCCGAGCTGGTGGCCCCGGTGGCGGACGCCGGCGCGCTCGGGTTCCTCACCGCGCTCACCCAGCCGACGCCCGAGGCGCTCGTCAAGGAGATCGCCCGCTGCCGGGAGCTGACCGACCAGGAGTTCGGCGTCAACCTCACGATCCTGCCGGCGATCTCGCCGCCCCCGTACGCCGAATACCGGGCCGCGATCATCGAGTCGGGGATCCGGACCGTCGAAACGGCCGGGTTCAGCCCGGCGGAGCACATGCCCGCCTTCAAGGCCGCGGGCATCAAGGTGATCCACAAGTGCACGAGCGTGCGGCACGCGGTCAAGGCCGAGTCGCTCGGGGTGGACGCCGTGAGCATCGACGGCTTCGAGTGCGCCGGCCATCCGGGGGAGGACGACGTGCCCGGGCTCGTGCTCATCGCGGCCGCGGCCCGCCGGGTCTCCGTGCCGATCGTCGCATCGGGCGGGATCGCCGACGCCCGCGGCCTGATCGCCGCGCTGGCGCTGGGGGCCGACGCGGTGAACATGGGCACCCGGTTCCTCTGCACCGTGGAGGCGCCGGTGCACGAGAACGTCAAGCGGAAGATCGTCGAGGCGAGCGAGCGCGACACCACCCTGATCTTCCGGACCCTGCACAACACCGCCCGCGTCGCGACGAACACCGTCAGCCGTGAGGTCGTCGAGATCCTGCGGGCCGGCGGTGAGTTCGCCGACGTGCGCGACCTCGTCGCCGGAGTCCGCGGCCGCGAGGTGTACGAGACGGGCGACATGGAGCGAGGGCTCTGGACCGTGGGGCAGTCGCAGGCGCTGATCGACGACATCCCGACGGTGGCCGAACTGGTCGCGCGCATCGTCGCCGAGGCCGAAGACCTCATCACCACCCGTCTCTCCCCGCTGGTGTCGGCGGCGGGACGATGACGGACGACGCCGTCCTGGTCACGACCGACGGCCCGGTCGCGACCGTCACCCTGAGCCGCCCCGACCGGCTCAACGCCCTCGACCTTGCGGGCATGCGACTGCTGGGGAGCCGGCTGCGCGAAGCGGCCGGCCGGCCCGGCGTGCGCTGCATCCTGCTCACCGGGGAAGGGCGCGCCTTCTGCGCCGGCGCGGACGTCTCCCCGGCGGGCGCGGCGACCGGCGGCGCGGACGGCCGCGCGATCGTCGCCGCGGCCAACGACGCGGTCCTCGCCGTGATCCGCGCCGACGTCCCGGTCGTCGCCGCGGTGAACGGGCCGGCGGTCGGCGTCGGCGTCTCGTTCGCCCTCGCCTGCGACGCGGTCGTGGCGGCCGACACGAGCTGGTTCCAGCTGCCGTTCGTCAACATCGGGCTGGTGCCCGACGGGGGAGCGAGCCACCTGCTCCCGGCGGCGATCGGGCGGGTGCGGGCGAACCGGATGGCGCTGTTCGCCGAGCGCGTGCCGGCGCCGACGGCGCTGGCGTGGGGCCTGGTCTCGGACGTCGTCCCGGCCGCCGACCTGCTCGACACCGCCCGTACATTGGCGGCCGGGACCGCCGGCGCGTCACGCGAGGCGCTCCGGCGCGCCAAACTCGCCCTCCGGCGGGCGGCGGCCGACGAGCTCGAGGCGGCCATGCGCCGCGAGCTCGACGACCAGGGCGAGCTGCTGGACGGGCCCGACTACGCGGAGGGTCTGGCCGCGCTGCGGGAACGACGACCTCCGGCCTATCCCGCGTAGGGGCGTTCGCGGCGCGGTACTTCGCGGGCGAAGGTCCGGCGGTGAACGGCCGCCGGGGCCGTCGACGACGCGCAGGACCCGGGCGCCCTCGACTCGGGCGCACCGGTCCCGCGCGGACTACCGGCCTTCCCAGACCGGCGCCCGCTTCTCGGCGAAGGCGATCGGCCCCTCGACGGCGTCCCGGCTGCCGAACACGAGCGCGGCCGCCTCGTCGTTGACGGCCCACGGCTCGCGGCGCGACCACTCCGGGTCCCAGGCCGAGCCGGACTCGGCCACCTGGTGCATGACCCGCTTGGTGTACTGCACCGACAGCGGTGCGTTCGCGGCGACGCGCTCGGCCAGCACCATCGCCTCCTCGAGCGCGGCTCCGGGCCGGGCGACCACGTTGACCAGGCCCCACTCGGCCGCCTCCTGCACGTCGACGGCGTCACCGGTGAGCGCCATCTGCAGCGCGCGCTTGAGCGGAATCTGCCGCTGGAGCCGCACCACCCCGCCCGCGGCGGCGACCAGGCCCCGCTTGACCTCGGGCAGGCCGAGCCGGGCGTCCTCGGCCGCGACCACCAGGTCACAGGCGAGGGCGATCTCGGTGCCGCCGCCCATGGCGAACCCGTTGACGGCCGCGATCAGCGGCTTGTCGATCCAGTGCCGGACGATGCCGGCGAAGCCCCACTCCGGGTGCTCCGGCGCGGCGATCGACCGCCCGGCCGCCAGCTCCTTGAGGTCGGCGCCGGCGCAGAAGGCCCGGCCGTTGCCGGTCACGACCACGACCCGCACCTCGAGGTCGGCCGCCGCCCGCTCCAGCGCCTCCCCGGCCGCGGTGGACAGCGCCGCGTTGACGGCGTTCAGGGACGCGGGCCGGTTCAGCCGGATCACGGCGATGTGCCCGGCCCGCTCGTACAACGCGGCCGGTTCGGTTTCGACGGTCGTCTTCGTGTCTGTCATCGGGTCTCCAGAACGTCGCGCGCGATGATGTGTTTCATGATCTCGGTGGTGCCGCCGTAGATGGTGGTGACGCGGGTGTCGGCGTACGCCCGGGCGATGGGGTACTCGAGCATGTATCCGTAACCGCCGAACAGCTGGACGCAGCGGTCGACGAGGCGCTTGTGCATCTCCGTCGCCCACCATTTCGCCTTGGCCGCGTCCACCGCGTTCAGCTCGCCGCGGTTGAACCGCAGCACGGCGTCGTCCACGTACGCCTGGGACACCTCCAGCTCGGTCAGCATCTCGGCGATGGCGAACCGGGTGTTCTGGAACGACGCGATGCGCTGGCCGAACGCCTGCCGCTGCGTGACGTGTTCGACGGTCCAGCCGAGCGCCGCCCGGGCCCCGGCGCATGCGGCGACCGCGATCCCCAGCCGCTCCAGCGGCAGGTGGCTCATCAGGTGGTGCAGTCCCCGGCCCACCTCGCCGAGCACGTTGCCGGCGGGGACGATCGCGTTGTCGAAGAACAGCTCCGCGGTGTCCTGGGACTTCAGGCCGACCTTGGCGAGCTTGCGGCCGCGTTCGAAGCCGGGCGTCCCGCGCTCCACGACCAGCAGGCTGAACGCGCGGCTCCCGGCGTCGGGGGCCGGATCGGTCCGGGCGACCACGATCACGAGGTCGCTCAGGATGCCGTTGGTGATGAACGTCTTGGCGCCGTTGAGGACCCAGCCGTCGCCGTCGCGCCGGGCCGTCGTCCGGATGCCCTGCAGGTCGGAGCCGGTGCCCGGCTCGGTCATGGCGATGGCGCCGATGCGCCGGCCCGAGCAGAGGTCCGGCACCCACCGTGCGGCCTGCTCCGGGGTGGCCAGGTCGAAGAAGTACGGAAGCACGATGTCGGCGTGGGCGGAGAACCCCGAGCCGAGGGACGCGGCGCCGACCTTGGCGAACTCCTCCATCATCGCGCACCGGAAGCCGAAGTCGGAGATGGCCCCGCCGCCGCCGTGCTCCTCGGGTGCGTTGATGCCGAGCAGCCCCTGCCGGCCGGCTTCGAGCCACGGCTCGCGCGGGATGATGCCCGCCTCGTCCCAGGACTCGACGTGCGCGGTGACGTGCCGGCTGAGGAACGCGGCGACGGTGGCGCGGAACGCCTCGTGGTCGCCGGTGAAGAACGGGCGCCGCGCCCACAGGTCCTTGGTCATGTCTTCCCGATCAGAGGCGTTCGACGACGGTGGCGTTGGCCAGGCCGCCGCCCTCGCACATGGTCTGCAGCCCGTAACGGCCGCCGGTGGCCTCGAGGTGGTTCAGCATCGTGGCCATGAGCCGGATGCCGGAGGCGCCGAGCGGATGGCCCAGCGCGATGGCGCCGCCCCGGCAGTTGAGCCGCTCGGGGTCACCGCCGAGCTCGGCCAGCCAGGCCAGCGGTACCGGGGCGAAGGCCTCATTCACCTCGTAGGCGTCGATCGCGTCGATGCCCAGGCCGGCCCGCGCCAGCACCTGCTGCGTGGCCGGGATCGGCGCCGTCAGCATCAGCAGCGGGTCGTCGCCGGCCACTGCGAACGCGTGGAAGCGGGCCCGCGCGCGGAGGCCGAGCTTCGCGGCGACGTCCTCGCCCATGATCAGGGCCGCGGCGGCGCCGTCGGTCAGCGGCGAGGAGTTGCCCGCCGTGATCCGCCAGTCCAGGTCCGGGAACCGCTCGCGCATCTCGGGGGCGTCGAAGGACGGCCGGAGCGCGGCCAGGCCCTCGGGGCTCGTCGCCGGGCGGATCGTCTCGTCCGCCGCGAACCGGGCGTCGCCGTCCTGCACCGGAACGATCTCGTGGTCGAACCCGCCGGCGTTCGCGGTCTCGGCCGCGAGGCGGTGCGACCGGGCGGAGTACTCGTCGAGCCGCTCCCGCGAGAGCCCCCACTTCTGGGCGATGAGCTCGGCCGAGACGCCCTGGCCGACGAGCCCCTGCGGGTAGCGCCGGGCGACCCCGGGCCCCTGCGGGTCCTGACCCAGCGTGCTGACTCCCATCGGCACCCGGCTCATCGACTCCACGCCACCGGCGACGACGATGTCGTACGCCCCAGCCATCACGCCCTGCGCGGCGAAGTGCATCGCCTGCTGGCTGGACCCGCACTGCCGGTCGATGGTCGTGGCCGGCACCGACTCCGGCCAGCCCGCGGCGAGCACCGCGTTGCGGCCGATGTTCATCGCCTGCTGGCCGGCCTGGCCGACGCAGCCGGTGATGACGTCCTCGACCCGCCCCGGGTCCAGGTCGTTGCGCTCCGCGAGGGCGCGGAGCACGGTGGCGTAGAGGTCGACCGGGTGCACGCCGGACAGCGCTCCGCCCGGCTTGCCCTTACCGGAGGCCGTCCGGACGATGTCGACGATGACCGCTTGACGCATGATCTCTTCCTTCCGTCGGTGAGGCAGTCGGTGGGCCCGTCGGTGGCCCCGTCGGTGCGCACTGCTCAGCGCGGGGCCATGCGAATGGCGCCGTCGAGGCGGATGGTCTCGCCGTTGAGCATCGGGTTGGCGACGATCGCCGCGACCAGCTGCGCGTACTCCGCCGGGCGGCCGAGCCGGCTCGGATGCGGCACCTGGGCGCCCAGCGAGTCGCGGACCTCCTGCGCCAGCTGGCCCAGCAGCGGGGTCTCGAAGGTGCCCGGGGCGATGGTGACGACGCGGATCTTCAGCGTCGCCAGGTCGCGGGCGATCGGCAGGGTCATGCCGACGATGGCGCCCTTGGACGCAGAGTAGGCGGCCTGCCCGATCTGGCCGTCGAACGCGGCCACCGACGCGGTGTTGACGATGACCCCGCGCTCCTCGCCGGTCACCTCGTTCTCCGCCATCGCCGCGGCGGCCAGGCGCAGCACGTTGAAGGTCCCGAGCAGATTCACCCGGATGACCCGCTCGAAGTCGGCGAGCGGGAACGGGCCTTGCTTGCCGACGGTCCGGATCGCGTTGCCGATGCCCGCGCAGTTGACCAGGACGGCGAGGCCGCCGTCGTCGTTGGCGAGCGCGACCGCCGACTGCACCGCCGCTTCGTCGGTCACGTCGGCGCCGGCGAACCGGACCGCGTCCCCCAGCGCATCGAGCCGGCTGCGGTCGGCGCCCGGCAGGTCGAGGGCCACCACCCGGGCCCCCGCGGCCGCGAGGGTCTCCACCGTCGCCAGGCCGAGCCCGGACGCGCCTCCGGTCACCAGCGCCTGCTTGCCCCGGACATCCATGCCACGACCTCCGTGTCTGGTCTACTTAGTTAGCGATCGCTAAGCTAGCCTTCGAGTGCCTGCGAAGGCAATCACTCGTGACGGATTTGGCGAGCGGGACAGAGGCGGGGATGACAGTGAGCGACGACGCGTCCGACTGGCGGGAGTACCCACCACTGGAGCTGCACCCGCTGCTGGCGCTGGCCTTGGACGAGATCGTCGAGCACGGCTACGACGGCACGTCGGTCCGCAAGATAGCCAACCGGGCGGGCGTCACCGTGCCGGCGCTCTACTACCACTTCGAGAACAAGCAGGCCATGCTCCGGGAGCTGCTCGACCACGCGATGCGGATCGTGCACACCCACGCCCGGGCCGCCCTCGACGAGGCCGGCGCCGACTGCACGGCCCGGCTCAGCGCGCTGGTCGAGGCCATCGTCCTGTACACCGCCCACCATCGCGACCTGGCGTTCCTCGACTCCGAACGGCGCAGCCTCACCCCGGAGAACCGGGCGCACTACGTCGCCCAGCGCGACGAGCTCGAGGGCGAACTGCGGGACGCGATCCGCGGGGGAGTGGAGCAGGGCGTCTTCCGCACCCCGCACCCGGACGAGTGCGGCCGGGCGATCCTGTCGATGTGCCAGGGCGTCGCCGGCTGGTTCCGGCCGGGTGGCCCGGTCGACGAGGCCACCATGGCCCGCCGGTACGCCGACCTCGCGCTCGCCACCGTGCAGTACGAGAAAGGGACAGGACGATGAGCGGGCCTCTCGACGCGTTCCGGCTCGACGGGCGGGTGGTCGTCATCACCGGCGCCAGCTCCGGGCTCGGGCTGGGCTTCGCCCGGGCGGTCGCCGCCGTCGGCGGCCACCTCGTGCTCGGCGCCCGGCGCCTGGACCGGCTGCGGGCGGCCGCGGACGAGCTGCGGGCGCAGGGCGCGACCGTGCTCGTCCAAGCGGCGGACATCGCGGTGCCCGAGCAGTGCCAGGCCCTGGTGGACGCGGCGACGGCGGAGTTCGGGCGCGTCGACGTGCTCGTCAACAACGCCGGCCTCGCCGTCTCCGTGCCGGCCTCGAAGGACACCCCCGACTCGTTCCGCCAGGTCATCGACGTGAACCTCAACGGCTCGTTCTGGATGGCGCAGGCCTGCGCCCGGGTGATGCCGGCGGGCTCGTCCATCGTCAACGTGGCGAGCGTCCACGGCGTCGTGGCCTCGCGGTTCCCGGGGGCCTCCTACGCCGCGAGCAAGGCGGGCGTGATCGGGCTGACCCGCGACCTCGCGCAGCAGTGGTCCCGCCGCAAGGGCATCAGGGTCAACGCTCTGTGCCCCGGCTACGTCGCCACCGAGATGACGGCAACGGGTGAGGACAATCTCCGCGCCATGGTCGCCGAGCACAGCCTGCTGGGCCGCTTCGGCGAGCAGTCCGAGATCGACGGGGCGCTGCTGTTCCTGGCGAGCCCGGCGTCGTCCTACGTCACCGGCACCACCCTCGTCGTCGACGGCGGCCTGTCCGCCATCTAACTACTCCAGCATGGAAGCGGCGCAGCTGCGGCGAGGGCGTGAAGGGCCCACGCATCTACGACCGGGCGGTCGCCATCCTGCCGGACACCGGAACCGCCGAACACGGTCACACCCGAGTTACTGGTCCGCGCCCGGCGCTCGTTCGCCCGCACGCCACGACGCGATCTGAGCTTCCACCTGCTCCAGCTCGGGGTCACGCAGACCGACCGTGCCAGTCGTCCAGAACGCCTCGGGATAGATCAGCTGGCCGACCATCCACGGCTGGTACGACGAAAGAAGCGCCACCTGGAACCCCGGGTCCGGGATGCGCGTCGAGGGCCGGTCGAACCCAAGGGCGGAGGCGGAGCTGAACCCGCGGCGTCCGTAGTAGTCCGGGCTGCCCTCAAGGAAAACGGCTGGCGCGCCACGATCTCCGGCGGTCTCCAGCGCCGCCGCGACCAACGCGGTGCCGACGCCGCGGCCTTGGAAGTCGGGACGTACCGACAGCGGGGAGAGCACCACCACCTCGACCAGCTCGCGTCGAGCGTCCACCCAGCCGCGTGAGAGACCAACGTGCCCGACCAGCTCCTCGTCGACAACAGCGACCAAACTCGCCCGAGCTGCTCCGCTGGTCTGCAGAGCTCGCATCATCTGCACAACGCGCCCGTCCCGGGGCTCGCCGAATGCCGCCGAGACGACCGCCTCGGCAGCCAGCTCTTCGGCCGGCATGACATTACGGATCTCCATGGCGCGACCTTAGTGTCAGTGGTCGGCCGGCGCACCGCAGTTTCTCGGGCTCCATCTCGCGCCCATCAGCGGGCGTGGCGGTCTGGGTGTACTGCAGAGATATGTCGCTCTTTCGCATTAGACTCGGCCGGATTCATGCCGACGAGTGACCGGGGAGTGCCGATGGCCAAGGCGGCCGAAACGGCGTATGAGGCCGTCCGCGCCGGCATCCTGTCCGGCGAGTTCGCCCGCGGGCAGCGGCTGCGCGAGGAGGAGCTCGCGCTGCGGGCCGGGGTGTCGCGCACGCCTGTGCGCGAAGCGCTGCGCCGGCTGGACGCGGAGGGCCTCGTCGAGTTCACGCCGAACCGGGGCGCTCGGGTGGTCGCCTGGTCCGAGCAGGAGCTCGTGGACAACTACGAGGTCCGCGCGATGCTCGAGAGCTACGGTGCCCGGCTGGCCGCCGAGCGCATCACCGACGAGGAGCTCGACACCATCGCGCAGATCGCGGCCCGGATGACCGCGCTGAGCCGGAAGGGTGCGGCCGCCGCCGACGAGCTCACCGTGCTCAACGGCGACTTCCACCGCGCGATCCTGCGGGCCTCCCGGCACACGCAGCTCGACAGCATGGTCCGCGGCATCATGGACACGCCGCTGATCTTCCGCACCTTCCAGCGCTACGACGCGGAGCGCATGCGCACCAGCGTGCGGCAGCACGCCGAGCTCGTCGAGGCGCTCCGGGTCCGCGACGGCGGGTGGGCCGAGGCGGTCATGCGCGCGCACATCCTCGCCGCGCGTTCGACGATCGTGCTGTCACTGCGCGACGAGGAGGACGGCGACTGACGGCTACGGTTGTGCCCGCCCCTTGAGCCAGTCCGCGAGGGTGTCGGCCACCGTGTCGCGGGCCGGCGCCGGCTCGATGAAGTAGTGGTCCCCGGGCAGCGTCACGAACTCCTTGTCCGCCGTCGCCGCCCCGTCGTAGAGGCCCTGCGCGTCGGAGGGGAAGACGCCGCTGTCGGCGTCCGGCTGCACCACGAGGGTGGGCAGGTCGAGGCGGGCCAGGTGCGGTGCGGCGACGCAGTCGGACTCCGCCAGGCTGAACATGTTGAGCCAGGTGCGCATCGTGCTCACCACGCCGACGCCGAGGACGCCGTAGTTGGCCCGCCTGGGATCGCCGAAGTAGCACAGCGGCGTCGGGCGGTTCGACGGGTCGATGCCCGGGTCGACGTACCGGGGGTCGGCCCACGTGCGGCCCATCGTGAAGATCCGGTCGCGGGCCGGCCTGTCCCGCGCGGCGTCGAGCTGCTCCTTGCACCACGCGGTCAGCCGGTGGTTGCGTTCGATCTGAGCGGCCCGGTAGCGGTCGAGGAACTCCGGGGAGAAGGAACCGCCGTGGCGCGGGTCGTACATGTCGAGGTCGGCGTCGACCGCGTTCGGGTCGTTCTCGTCGACCACCGACGGGTCCATGGTCCGCGTGATCCACTCCGGCCGGCCGGGGTGCGCCGCCAGGAACACCATCAGGTCGCCGGGCGGCAGGTGCAGGGCCGGCTCGAACACCTTGGTCCGGCCGTACGGCGGGCGGATGTTCGGCTCGCGCGACTGGGAGTGGTATGCCGCCATCAGGGAGCCGCCGCCGGAGTTGCCGAGCAGGACGACCTTCTCGACGCCACGGTCGCGCAGCAGCTGCACGCCGACCCCGATCTCGGCCAGGGCGTGGTCGAGGGTGAAGAGGTGCTCGGCCCCGCGGAACCGGGTGTTCCAGCCGAGGAAGCCGTAGCCGCGCTCCGCCATGCGGGTCGCCATGTAGTGCTCGGAGAAGTCGACGTTGTAGTGCGCGGCGATGAACGCCGTGCGCGGCGCCCGGCCGGACGGGGTGTAGTAGATGCCCTGGCACGGGTGGCCGCCGGCGCCCGCCCGGCCCAGCGCCGGCGATGGAACCCCGATGAACTCTTGGTCGATGCTGGTCACGCGGAGTCCTCCCCGTGTTCGATGGGCCATGGTGGAAGATCGGTTGACGGGCGCCCGGTCCAGACCGGACGCCGTTTCTGCAGGAACGCCTCGACCCCCTCGCGGGCGTCGGGGCGGTCGAGGAGCGCCTCCATCACCAGCCGCTCCTTGCGGCCGTGCTCGAACGGGTCGGCGTCCACCGCCTCCCAGAGCAGGCGCTTGGTCGCCGCGACCGCGACCGGCGCGGCGTGCTCGACGATGTCGCGGGCGAGGGCCAGCGCGCGCGGGAGGACCTGATCGGCCGGCAGCGCCGAGATGGCCAGCCCCCACTCGACCGCCTCGGAGCCGGTGAAGCGGCGGCCGGTGAGCAGCAGCTCCTGCGCCCGCCCCAGGCCCACGTGGCGGACCAGGTTCCAGTGGCCCATCCACTCCGCGGTCACGCCCAGCCGCACGAAGGGAAGCGCGAGCACGGCGTCGTCGGCGACGAACCGCACATCGCACTGCATCGCCAGGGTGAGCCCGGCGCCCACCGCCGCACCCTGGATCGCGGCGACCACCGGCTTGCGCACCTGGTGCGGCGCGATCCACTCGGCGCCCGGGCCCTCCGCCGCGGCCCCGCCGAAGCCGTCCCCGGTCATCTCCGAGCCGGCCGAGAACGCCCGCCCGGCGCCGGTCAGCACGACCGCGCCGACCTCGTCGGCGGTGTCGCACCACCGGAGCACGGCGCTGAGCTCGTGGTTCATCGTTCGGTCGATCGCGTTGAGCCGCTCGGGCCGGTTCAGGGTCACCGTGGCGACGCCGTCGCCGGTCGCCAGCCGCAGCCGCGTGAGCCGTTCGGGCCGCTGGGCGGCGGACGTGTCGGTCCAGGCGAACGTGGACTCCTCGTACCTCACGCGCTTGCTGCCGTGGGGTACGCGGCCGCGTCCGGGTCGTAGCCGTGCGGGCCGAACCGGTGCAGGCCGCTGAGCACCTCGCCGGATTCGGTGATGCCGGCGGTCTCGCGGGCGAGCGCCTTCGCCGTCTCCATGTCGAAGTGGTTGGTGACGACGACCTTCTGGGCGTAGAGGCCCCCGCCGGCCTGGATCACGGTCACGTGCTTCCAGCCGCCGTAGGCGTCGGCGGTGAAGTCGCGGATCGTGTGGAACAGGCGCATCCGGTAGCCGGCGTCGACGCCGTCCATCGTGCGCATGTACTTGCGCAGGTCGGCCTCGGTCTCCGGGTTGCTCAGGTCGCGCAGGGACGGAGCCGTCAGCACCGAGCCGCCCGCGATGTCGTGCAGGTGGCGCACCATCGTGCTGAACTGCGCGGCCGCGTGGTACTTCGCGGCGTTGGTGAACAGCTCGTCGGGCGAGGCCCAGCCCTCGGGGGTGAAGGTGGCGTGGGTCATCGCGGCCTCGAACCCGGCCCGGATGAGCGTCGCGTAGATGATCATCTCGGCGATCTTGTCCTTGATGTGCCCGATCTTCAGCAGGCCGTTGGCCTCGGCGACGAGGTGCGCGAGCCCGACGAGGGTGTCCGCGAGGCGCACGTAGCTGCCGACGCTGCCGAGGCGCTCCCACAGGCCCAGGGAGTGGACGAAGGTCGCGGAGTGCTCCAACTCTCCCGCCAGGAAGAGGCGTTCGTTGGGGACGAAGACGTCGTCGAAGACGATGAGTCCCTCGGTCATCACGTGCCGGGAGCTGTACGGGTAGAAGTCCGGGTCCAGGTCGGGCCGCGGCGCGAACGAGGCGTTGATGACCCGCACCCCGGGGGAGTTGACCGGCACCGCGGCGGCCACGCTCCAGTCCTCCTCGCCGGGCTTCATCCGCTTGGTGGGCATGACCATGAGGTCGTGCGCGACCGCGGCCGAGGAGATGTGCAGCTTCGCGCCGCGGATGACGACGCCGTCGGGTCCCCGGTCGACGATGCGGACGTAGAGGTCGGGGTCGTCCTGCTTGCCCGGGGACAGCGCGCGGTTGCCCTTCGAGTCGGTGATCGCCTGCACGATCCGGATGTCGCGGCGCTTGCTCTCCTCGAAGTAGGCCAGGGCCCGCTCGGCGTACTGGGGCTGCTGCGCGCGCATCCGGCTGGCGGCAGTGAGGACCATGAGCAGGCCGTTGGCCGTGGAGATGGTCGGGAAGTCCCAGTGCAGCTGCCGCTGCTGCGTCTCGCGCAGCTCCTCGACGGAGGTGGGGATGAAGAAGTACGGGCCGTGGACGTCGTCGCCGGGCTGGTAGTGCTTGTCGTAGCCGAGCGCCGCGGCCTGGGCGGGCCCTTGCAGCAACGGTTCGGCGGTCACGTCGGGCACCGAGTGGCCGTTGACGAAGATGCGGCGGCCGTCGCGGAGGGATTCCAGGTACTGGTCTCCGGTGAGCATCAGGACGGCTCCTCAAGGTAGTGAACTGGTGACGTCAAGAGATCTGGCCTTCCGCCAGGAGCTCACGCAGCCGGAGTTTGTCGATCTTGCCGGCGGGGTTGCGCGGGAAGGTCGCGACGACGACGATGCGCTGCGGCACCTTGTAACTGGCCAGCCGGCCGCGGCAGTGCTCCTTCACCTCGGCCGCCGATGGCGTGCCGTGGCCGTCGCGCAGCGCCACGACCGCGGTCACCACCTGCCCCCAGTGCGGGTCCGGCTCGCCCACGACCGCGATCTCGGCCACGGCCGCGTGCCCGCCGAGCACGTCCTCGATCTCGACGGGGTAGACGTTTTCGCCGCCCCGGATGATCATCTCGTCGGCCCGGCCGGCCAGGTGCAGGAAGCCTTCCTGGTCCTTCCAGGCCAGGTCGCCGGCGATGAGCCACCCGTCGCGGACGGCGCGGGCGGTGAGGTCGGGCCGGTCCAGGTAGCCGCTCATCACCGTGTCGCCCCGGCTGGCGATGACCCCGATCTCCCCGTCCGGCATCTCGGCGCCGTCGGGGTCGTCGGGGTCCAGGAGCCGGACGTCGCAGCCGAACGCCGGCCGGCCGATCGTGCCGAGCAGCCATTCGTCGCCGGCGAGGGCCCGCCGGTGGTCCTCGGGCCGCAGGACCAGTTGGCCGCCCGCCTCGGTCCCGGCGCCGAACCCGTTGTGCAGGTCGCAGCCGAAGACGTCGGCCATGCGCCGCACGACCGAGGTCGGCATCGGCGCGCCGCCGTACATGATCGAGCGCAGGCCGGAGAAGTCCGCCTCGGCGAGCTTCGGGTGTTCGAGCAGCTGGATGATCATGCTGGGGACGAGCGTCGCGTGCCGCACGCGCCCGGACCCGAGCCACGACAGCGCCAGCTCGGCGTCCCACTGCGGCATGATCACGGAGGCTCCGCCGCGGGCGACGCCGTAGAGCACGTGCCCGAAGCCGGCGGCGTGGAAGAGCGGGGCACCGGAGTAGATCAGGTCGCCGGGCCGGAGGCCGAGTTCGAGCACCCCCGACTGCGTGATCGCCTTGATCATGCGCTGCGACTGCAGCACGCCCTTCGGGGTGCCGGTCGTCCCGCTGGTGAACGAGATGCTCAGGATGTCGTCGTCCGTGGTGACCGCCGCGAGCTCGCCGCCGTCCGGCCCGCCGGCCAGGAACTCCTCATACCCCGACTCGAACTGGATGGCGTCCCGGAGCCGGCAGTCGTCGACGATCTCCTGGTACCGGGCGCTGTGGAAGATGACCTGGGCGCCGCTGGCGGCCAGCACCGTGCGGATCTCCGCCGGGGACAGCCGGAAGTTGAGCGCCACGTAGGTCGCGCCCAGCTTCATGCAGGCCAGCAGCACCTCGACGTACTCGGGGGAGTCCACGGCGAGCAGCGCCACCCGGTCGCCGCGGCCGATCCCGAGCTGCCGCAGGGCCCGGGCGAGCCGGGTGATCCGCTGCTCGCCCTCGGCGTACGTGCGGGTCCGCCCGTCCGCGGCCACCAGAAACGCGGCCTGCGGGGTGAAGCGAGCCTGCACGGTGACCCAGTCACCGGGCGCCAAACCGGAAAGCTGCACGGGGGTACCTCCTCAATCGCCGACGACGTGCATGCGGACCTCGTCCCCGTCCACCCACCCGTGCCGGCGGGCGTAATCGATCATGCCGTCGAACTCGCCGCGCCACTGCTGATCGCTCGCCCGCTCACCGGCCAGTTCCAGCAGCGTCCGCGTGCGCACCCAGATGTGGCCGTCCTCGAGGCGGCCCCGGTCGCCGATCGTGGCGTCCCCGAGGATGTGCGCGCTCAGCGACCTGAGGTCGTCGAGGCCGACCAGCGTGACGCCGGCCTCCTCGACCCGCAGGATCATCGGCCGACCTTCCCGGCGTAGAACGAGGCCAGCTGGGTGTCCTCGCCGTGGGCCGCCAGCACGGACGCCGTGAGCAGCCGGGGCTGCTGACCCGTGGAGTCGAGCAGCTGCCGGTTCGACACGGCGCGCCGGTAGTACAGATGGGCCGGGTGCTCCCACGTGAACCCGATGCCGCCGTGCAGGTGGATCGCCTCGCGGGTGATCTCGGCGCCGATCCGCCCGCAGTACATCCGCGCGACGGCCAGCCCGGCCAGCGACTCCGGCCGCCGGCCGATCGCGTCGTTGTGCTGCACCGAGCGCACGGCGACCGACAGGGCGGAACGCGCCCGCTCCAGCGAGACCAGCAGGTCGGCGCACTTGTGCTTGACCGCCTGGAACGACCCGATCGGCCGGCCGAACTGGGTGCGCACCTTCACGTAGTCGACCGCCATCTCCAGCGCGCGTTCGGCGGCGCCGACGCACTCGGCCGACATGCCGAGGATCGCGCCCTGGCGGATGGCGGCCACCCCGGCGCGGGCCCGGTCGTCCTCGGCGAGCAGTTCGGCCCGGGCGCCCGTCAGCCGCACCGCGCCCATCCGCCGGGTCAGGTCGAGCGTGGCCAGCGGGACGACCTCGACGCCCGGGTCGCTCGCGTCGACCCAGAAGAACGCGTGATGACCATGGTGCTCGGCGAGCACGAGCAGGGCGTCGGCGGCGGTGGCGTCGACCACGCAGGGCAGCTCGCCCTGGATCTCGAAGTCGCCGCCGGTGCCGGCCTTCGCGTGCGGGTACTCCAGCGGGAACTTCTCCTCGATGGGCAGCACCGGCACCGCGACGAGATCCCCGGCGGCGATCCGGCGGAGCCGGCCGTGGTTCGCCTCGTCGTCGGCGAGGGCCACCAGGGCCGCGGCCACCAGCGAGGTGGTCAGGAAGGGCCCGTCGTCGAGGGCCCGGCCGAGCTCGGTGTGGACGGCGACCTCCTCCGCCAGGCCCATGCCCGCGCCGCCGTACTCCTCGGGGATCCGGACTCCGGGCAGGCCCAGCTCATTCGCCTGCCGGCGCCAGCGATCGCGGTCGAGGCGCCGGGCCTCGGCCGGGTCGAGCGCCCCGCCGCGCAGGGCGGCTCCGGGGTCCCGCTCGAGGTGGGCGCGGACCACCTGCCGCAACTGCTCGATGTCGTCCATGCTCAAGCACTCTTCTCGGGGACCGGGCGCTCCTCGCGCGGAAGACCGAGCACGCGCTCGGCGAGGATGTTGCGTTGGATCTCGTCGCTGCCACCGGCGATCCTGTGGGACGGCGCGCTGAGCAGTAGCTGCGACCACGAGTAGGTGCCCCAGGCGCCGGTGTCGGCGACCATCCGGTACCCCAGGAGGCGGGCGGCGACGTCGGAGTAGTACTCCATGTCGGAGGTCGTCATGAGCTTGACGACGGAGCCCGGGGCGGGCCCGCCGGCGTCGCGCAGCCGGGTGGCGGTCTCGTGCAGCACCTGCTCGCGGGCCCAGCACTCGGCCAGCAGGTCCTGGATGGCCGGATCGTCGATGGCGCCGGTGGAGCGGGCCAGGGCGAACAGGCGGATCACCGGCTCGATCATGATGCCGTTGTGGGCCCGGCCGAGCACGGAGCGCTCGCTGCCGACCGTGGTCATCGCGATGTTCCAGCCGCCGTTCACGGGTCCGAGCCGCCGGGAGTCCGGCACCCGTACACCGTCGAGGAACACCTCGTTGAAGTGCTCGGAACCGGTCACCTGGCGCAGCGGGCGGACATCGATCCCGGGCGAGTTCATGTCGATGAGGAACACGCTCAGGCCGCGGTGCCGGCTCTCCGGCGGTCCGGTGCGCACGAGCAGCTCCCCGAGCTGCGCGACGTGTGCGAAGGACGACCAGACCTTCTGGCCGGTGACGATCCAGTCGTCACCGTCGCGGACCGCGGTGGTGCGCAGGCTGGCGAGGTCGGAGCCGGCCTCCGGCTCGGAGAAGAGCTGGCAGCAGATCAGGTCGCCGCGCCAGATCCCAGGCAGGTAGGCGCGCTGCTGCTCCTCGGTGCCGTGCGCCAGGATGGTCGGTGCCACGATGCCGTGGCTCACCATGTAGGTCGACGTGGACGGCACCTGGTACTCCGCGGCGATGCCGGCGACCAGCTCGACGTAGTCGTGGGAGAGCCCGCGCCCGCCGAGGCGGGTGGGACCGTCGAGCCAGGCGAGCTTCGCGTCGAACAGTTCCCGCTGCCACTGCTGGGCCCGGGCGACCTCGGCCGCCTCGTCGTCCGGCTGGGTGAGGCCGACGCCGACCACGTCGTCGTCCCCGACGCCGTGCAGCATGCCGCGCCGCTCGCGCCGCGGCGCCCGGGCCGCGAAGAACGCGTGCGCTTCGGCGGCCACGGACTCGTGCGTCGCTGGCGTGGTCATCGGCTCCTCCTGCGGGCTGTGCTCTGGTGCGTTGACCGGGCCGGCGTTCACACGCGGGCCCCGTCGTCGGACTCGTCCGCTTCGCGACCGAGGTAGGCGGAGATGACCCGGGGATCCCGGGCGACGTCCTGGGGCGTTCCCCGGGCGAGCACGGCGCCGGCCTCGAGCACGGTGACCCGGTCGCACGTGCTGAGCACCAGGTCGACGTTGTGCTCGACGAGCAGGATGCTCATGTCCCAGTCCCGGGCGAGGGTCCGGATGAGCGTGCCGAGTTCCCGGGCCTCCTCGTCGCTGAGCCCGGCCGCCGGCTCGTCCAGGAGCAGCACGCGCGGGTCGGCCGCCACCGCCCGGGCGATCGCGACGAGCCGCCGCTTGCCGAACGCGAGCTCGCCGGGCTTGCGGTCGAGGTCGTCCTCGAGCCGGAACTCCCGGATGGCCGCGAGGGCGGGCGGCGTCAGCTGGATGCGGCCCGGCACGACGAGGTCGCTGACGTAGCGGCGGGCACTGTCGTCATCACACGCGACCGCGAGGTTCTCACGGACGGACAGGTCGGCGAACAGCTCCAGGGACTGGAAGGACCGGGCGACCCCGGCCCGGGCCCGGCGCCGCGCGCTCCACGGCGCGATCGAACTGTCGTCGAGTCTGATCGTGCCGCGGGTGGGTCGCACGAACCCGGTGAGCGCGTCGATGACCGTCGTCTTGCCGGCGCCGTTCGGGCCGATCAGGCCGTGCACCTCGCCCGGGACGAGATCCAGCGACACGTCGTCGACGGCCACGACGCCGCCGAACTGCACCCGCAGGTCGGACACGTGCAGCGACCGCGACGGACGGCGGTCGTGCGCCGGCGTGACGGGCTGCTCCCGCTCGGCCCGGGGCAGGGACGGGAAGGAAGGCACCCGCAGGAGCCGGCCGATGCGGCGCACGAGGTGGGCGTTCATCTCGTACAGGCCGTTGCGGCCGCTGCGCAGGACGTAGAGCAGGAACAGCCCGCTGACCAGCGGCAGGTAGCGCTCCAGGTTGTCGACGCCGTGCAGGATCTGCGTGCCGACCCCGCCGGGCAGCAGCGTGGACGCGAGCAGCGCACCGCCGATGGTGCCGATGCCGCCGACGACCGAGACGCCGATGACGGTGATCGAGGTGAGCACGTCGAACTGGGCCGGGAGGACGGTGGCGCCCTGGAAGGCCAGCAGGACACCGGCGAGCGCGGCGAGCGCCGACGCGAGGGCGAAGGCGTAGAGCTTGCCGACGAACACGTTGACGCCGAGGGCGGCCGCGGCCCGTTCGTTGGACCGGACCGCGAGCAGGCGCCGGCCGACCCGGCCGCGGCGCAGGTTGGCCACGGCCAGGGCGCTGAGGGTCAGCGCCGCGAGCGCCACGAGCCCGTAGTTGTAGGGATGCCTGATCGCCCCGAAGTCCCAGCCGAGGATCGACGGCTCGCCGATCGGGATGCCGGTGTCGCCGCCGGCGAACTTGAAGTCGCTGAGCACCAGGCTGAACAGCACGATGCCCATGCCGAGCGTCGCGATGGCGAGGTTGATGCCCCGGGTCCGCAGCGCCGGCAGCGCGACCAGCACGCCGACGAGCGCCGCGGCCACCATCGCGCCGATCAGCGCCGGCAGGAAGCCCCAGCCCGCGCGGGAGACGAACGTCGCCGCGGCGAAGGCCCCCGACCCGGCGAGCACGTACTGGGCCAGCGACAGCTGCCCGGCGTACCCGGTGACGACGGTGACCGACAGGGTGAGGATCGCGAACGCCATCGTGACCGTCAGCGCCTGCGCCCACACCGGCGAGACGACGAAGGCGATGAGGAAGGCGAACACGCCGACGACGAGGACCGCCGGCACGACCCGGATGCGGCCGTCGCCGACGCTGGGCAGGCGTTCCAGCACGTGACTGCGCAGGGGCAGCGAGCTTCCCCGCAGCACCAGATAGGCCACGATCACGATGAAGGGCACACTGTCGCCCCAGCCCGTCACCGTGACATAGCGGGTCGTCAGCGACTGCACGACACCGATCGCCAGCGCGCCGGCGAAGGCGATCGGGAACGAGACGAACCGGGCCAGCAGCGCGGCGGCGAGGGCCGGCACGATCAGCAGGGTGAGCTGCGTGGGCTGCAGGTAGGTGATCGGGCCGATCAGGGCGCCGGCCAGCGCCGCGATGCCGGCCGCGAGCGCCCAGTTGGCGGTCGCGATCCGGTCCGGTGAGTGGCCCAGGCTCGCGACGGCCCGCTGGTTCTCGGCCATGGCGCTGGCCACCCGACCGAACGACGTCCAGCGGAAGACGGCGTACAGCGCCGCCGTCAGTGCCGCCCCGATCAGCAGGATGATGAGCCGGTCGACGCCGAGCGTGGCGCCGGGGAGCGGCTCGACGGCGGTGGTGGGTAGGAACGAGGGCACGCTGATGGGGCCCACCCCGTACCGCAGCACGGCGGCGGCCTGGAGGGTGAGCAGCACGCCCAGGGTCGCGATCACCCGTTCGATCGGTGATGAGGTGCGCATCGGCCGGAGGATCAGCAACTGCACGGCGACGCCGAGCAGGACGCCGACCGCGGTCGCGGCGACGACGGACGGGATCGCCGGCCACCCGGCCGCCACCCGGATCTCGTAGTACGCGTAGCCGCCGACCATCACGAACGAGCCCTGCGCGAAGTTCACGATCCCGGAGCCCCGGTAGATCAGCACCAGCCCCTGGCCGAGGAGGCTGTAGATCGCGCCGATGCCCAGGCCGAGCAGGAGGAACTGGACGATTTCCACGATCACTCCGTTCCGGTTGCGGTGGCGTCACCGAGGTAGAGGGACTCCACGGCCGCGATGCCGTCGGCGGCGTTACCCGTCGCCGCGACGGCACCGCGCCGCAGGAGGTACCAGCGGTCGGCGACCGCCATGGCCCGGCGGGCCTGCTGCTCGACCAGCAGCACGGCCACCCCGTCCCGGTCGGCCGCCTGCCGCAGCGCGGCGAACAGGCGGTCGACCACGAGCGGTGCGAGGCCGAGGGACAGCTCGTCGAGCAGCAGCGCGACCGGGTTCGCCGCGAGGGCCCTGGCCAGCGACAGCATCTGCTGCTCGCCGCCGGACAGCAGCCCGGCCCGGGTCGCGAGGAGCGGTCGGAGCTCGGGGAAGAGCTCCGTGGCCCGTTCGATGCGCCCCGACCCGAGCAGCAGGTTGTCGCGCACGGACATGCTCATCAGCACCGAGCGCTCCTCGGGCACGAAGCTCATGCCCATGCGGGCGCGCACGTGGAGCGGGGCCGTCGTCGCCGTCCCGCGCCACAGCACCTCACCCCCGATCGGCGGCAGTTCGCCGGCCGCGGTGAGGATCGTCGTCGACTTGCCCGTCCCGTTGGCCCCGAGGAGCGCGACGATCTCGCCGCGCATCACCTTGAGGTCGACGTCGCGCACCACAGCCAGGTCGTCGTACCCCGCGCTCAGTCCGCGCAGCTCGAGGACGGGGGAGTCCTCGGCCGCCACTGCCGCCGATGCGTTCATCTACTTGGTGCCCAGCGGGTCGATCGCGTCGCCGTCCTGCTTGAGCGTGCCGCCCACGGCCTCGGACACGTACACCTTGAAGGTGGGCACCCGCGGGTAGGTCTGGACGACCGGCGGGTTGGGGATGCCGGCGTAGTCAGGCACGGTGCCCAGCACGATGGGCTTGTCGAGCTTGTCCAGCAGGCCGGTGATCGCGGCGCCGGAGACGTTGCCGCCCAGCCGCTTCACGATCTCGACGAGGAACGTGATCGAGGTCCAGGTGCCCAGGGAGCCGTTGTCGGTCACGGCCTCCGGGTGGTACTTGGCCATGTCGGCCAGGAACTGCTGCACCTGCGGGATCGAGGTGTTGGTCACGGGCACCGCGGACGACGTGATGAACACCTTGTCGGCGAGGTCACCGAGCGCCTTCTGGTCGGCGGGCTTGAAGATGTTCGCCAGCGTCGCGATGTTGCCCTTGAACCCGGCCTGGCGGACGGCCCGGATGATCCGCGGCGCATCGGTCGCGGTGGAGGCGACGGCGATGGCGTCGGGCGTCTTGGCCAGCGCCGAGGAGGCGACGGCGCTGAAGTCGGGCGCGCCGAGCGGGGCCAGGATCCGGAACGACTGGGCTCCGCCGGCCTTCGCCCCGTTGGCGATGTCGTCGGCGGCGGCGTAGGCGGCGGCCGCGTCGGCGACGATCACCGCGATGTTCTTGCCGCCCTTGTTGGCCAGCAGCCGGCCCAGGCCGACCTGCATCGACTGGGTGCCGCCGGTGATCGGGTACGAGACCTTGCTCGTGCCCTCGGTGGGGCCGCCCGATCCGGCGCCGGCCAGCCACGGGATACCCGCGGCCTCGAGCACGGGTAGTTCCGCGGGCGCCTGCGAGCTGGCCGCGCCGACCACGGCGACGACGCCGCTGCTGACGGCCTGGCGGGCGCAGGCCGCGCCGGTGTTGGCGTTGTACGCGTCGTTGCAGAACTCCACCTCGATCTTCCGGCCGTCGATGCCGCCGGCGGCGTTGATGGACTGCACGTGCGCGTCGAGACCGGCCTTGGCGTCCTTCAGCGAGAGGTTCGGGCTCTCGAAGGTCCCGATCTGCATGATCTTGATCGGGCCGCTGCTGCTGGCGGTGGTGCTCGGGGTGTCCGCGCCGCGGCAGGCGGCGAGGCCGGCCACGAGCGTGAGGGTGGCTAACGGGACGAGGACATGACGGGGTGTGAGGAAGGGCATGTCGGTCCTTTCGGATTATCCGAGCTGTCTCCGGCTTGGAGGGGGTGTCCAGCTCGGGACCAGGTCAGCGCAGGCTCTGGATGTTCACGCCGGCGGGCAGTTCGCGGCCGGAGTCGGAGTAGGCCTTGGAGATCGCGGCCTGGGCCAGTGGCTTGTAGGACGGTCGCTTCTCGGTGACGACACGGGCGGACCGCTGCGCGGCCGTGAGCGTGCCCTGGAAGTGCGGCATGACGAAGCGGGCGAAGAGTTCGAGGCTGGTCAGCGACTTCTCCCGGCTGGCCCAGTCATGCGTCATGATCATGAATCCGCCGAAGCCGCCGGTCTGATCGAGCATCCGCTCGATCGCCGCGATGGCGTCCGCGGGCGTGCCGATGATGGAGCTGTCGTCGGCGATCTCGTCGGCGAGGGTGTAGTCGTTCTCCAGGCCCAGCACCGGCTTGAAGTAGTTCTCCCGCTCCTCGGCCCGTCCCTTCTCGACGTCGCGGATCGCCTGCTCGCGGTCCTCGGCGAGGTGGACCCGCACGACCATCCGCCACTCGTCCCGGCTGATGGTCGTGCCGGCGTCGGCGGCCGCCTGCTCGGCGATCTCCCACTGGGCCTTCATGTCCTTCTTCCCGCCGATGAACCCGGCGCTCAGGGACAGGACGCCGACGCCGTGCTTGCCGGCGGTGGTCACGCCCGAGGGTGAGGTCGTGCTGGCGACGGCGATCGGGACGCCGTCCGGACTGAGCGGCAGCCAGGCCAGCTGGGCCTCGCGCAGCTCGAACCATTCGGTGGACGCGGTGACGGTCTCGCCGTCGAGGAGCCGGATGATCACGTCCAGCGCCTCGTTCATCCGGGAGCGCTGGGTCACCGGCGCGATGCCCATCATGTCGGCGTCGGAGATGAGCGCACCCGGGCCGACGCCGAGCATCGCGCGGCCGTAGCTCAGGTGGTCCAGCAGGACGACGCGGTCGGCGACCAGCAGCGGGTGGTGGTACGGGAGGCTGACCACGCCCGTCCCGAGCCGGATCCGCGAGGTGCGGACGGCCGCCGCCGACAGCGCCATGAACGGGTCGGCGATGCGCTCGACGCCGGTGGAGTGGTGTTCGCCGACCCATGCCTCGTCGTATCCGAGCCGGTCGGCGAGCTCGATGAGCGCCAGGTCGTGACGCAGGCTGAGCGTCGGGCTGTCGTTGTTCGCGTGGAACGGGGCGATGAACACACCGAAAGTCATGGGCGCCGGACGGGCCATGGGGATCCCCTCATAAGCGGGTGTCGATCGAGAGCAGAGAAGGTGGAGCCGGGCGCGTGTGACGCCGGTCTCAAGCAAGTGATTGCTGAATCTACTCAGAAACTCGCCGAGCGCAAGAGACTGCCGGAAACGGGTTCGGCTCGGTTCGGTGGCGTGCAGTTCAGTGGGAATGCCCGGATCTTGCCTCGTTGGGCGGTACTGCAGGGCTCGGAAGCATTCCTGAATCTATTCAGATTCAGGGTGGCGTGCGCCACACAGATGGCGCTATGGTTTTCCGGCGTTCACCAGAGAGCGCTGCCGAAGAAGAGGGGGCGGCATGCCGGAACTGTCCGACGAGCCCGACGCGGCGCGCACCAGACGCCTGGAGCGAGTCGCCGCCAACCTGCGGGGAGCGGTCCGGCGCCAGGACGGGCGGGAGACGCCGGTCGGCCCGCGCGCCATGCGCACCCGCAAGAAGCTGCTCGAGGTCGCCGAGCAGCTCTTCGCCCGCGACGGCTACGCGAACATCTCCCTCAACGACATCGCCCAGCAGTCCGGGGTCAGCCTGGGGACCGTCTACCAGTACTTCGTCGACCGCGACGACATCGTGGCGACGCTCGCCGGCGAGAGCGCCCTGCGCATGCTGAACCGCGGCGCCGACTTCTGGGACGCGGCCACCGGCCGCCTCGGCCTGCGCCGGGCGATCAGCGCGATCGTGACGACGCAGTGGGAGAACCGCGACTTCTTCAGCCTCTGGGAGACCGCCAGCCACAGCGATGCCCGGCTGGCCGAGCTGCGCCGGGAATGGGTCGGCGACTTCCGCCGCTCCTTCGCCCGGTCCCTGGCCCGCGGGATGAAGAGCGGGCACGTCCGATCGGGCCTCGACCCGGAGGAGACGGCGCGCGCCCTGAGCCTCATGGTGAGCGCGTACTGCTACGACGCCTTCGTCGCCGACCCGCCCGACCCGCCCCTGGACCCGGAGGGCGTGATCGACCACCTGACGACCCTGTGGGCGGACGCGATCGGCCTGCGCGAGGACCGCGAACTGCGGCCCGCAGACGCGTGAGCCCGATGGAGAGGACGACGATGTCGCTCAGCACCGCCCACCGGACGGCCGGCTCGGCCGACGACCCCGCCTGGTTCCGCCACGTCCTCGGGCAGTACCCCACCGGCGTCTGCGTGATCACCGCCCAGCCGGAGGACGGCCCGCCGATCGGCATGGTCGTCGGCTCCTTCTCCTCGGTGTCGCTGAACCCTCCGCTGGTCGGGTTCTATCCGAGCGTCACCTCGGAGACCTGGCCGCACCTGCAGCGGGCCGGCAACTGGTGCGTCAACATCCTCGCCGCCCACCAGACCGACGTGTGCCGCCGGATCGCGACCGCCCCGCTCGCCGAGCGGTTCGACGGCGTCCCCTGGCGGGCGGCCCCGTCCGGCGCCCCGATCATCGACGGCGCGGTGGCCTGGATCGACTGCGTCCCGGTCGCGGTGCACGACGCCGGTGACCACAAGATCGCGCTTGCCGAGGTGCGGCACCTCGACACCGCGAGCACCGAACTGCCCCTGCTGTTCTTCCGCAGCGGCTACGGCAGTTTCGCGCCGCTCACCCTCACCGCCTACGACCCGGAGATGCGGCTCACCCGCCCGCTGCGCCACTTCGAGCTCATCCGTTCGATCGCGCAGGAGCTGCCCGACCAGGGCCTGCGGTGTTTGGTGACCGCACCCGTCAGCGACAGCGTCGTCGTGGTCGGCCAGCTCGACCCGCCGTCCGCGACACCCTCGGCGCAGCCCACCACGCTCGTCGGTCAGCGGCTGCCGTTCCGGCCGCACGGCCCCTCGATCTTCGAGGCGTGGGCGCCCGAGCGGGAGCAGGAGGCGTGGGTGGCCCGGTTCGCTCCGGACTCGCAGGAGGCCGAGATCCGGGCCCTGGCCCGGATCCGGGAGCGCGGGTTCTCCATCGGCCTCGGCAGCGAGGGGCACCGGCGCTTCGCCGCGGCCCTGGAGCGGCTCGCCGCCGAACCCGGCGCCGTGGGCAACGAGGAGCTCGACGCCCTGGTGGCCTCCCTCGACTACGAGCCCCCGGAGCTGTCCGACGAGGTCCTGGCGCAGGCCCGCGTGATCTCCGCGCCGGTCTTCGACAACGAGGGAAACCCGGTGCTGGCGCTCACCGTCTTCGGCTTCAAGGCCCGGCCGGATGTCGTCCGCGCCGCGATCGCCGCCGTCACCGCGTGCGCCGGACGGGCAACGAGTTCGCTCGGGCTGTGAGGTCCGGCCCGCCGTGGGGTTCACGGCGGGCCGGTCCGCCGGCGACAGGGTCAGGCGGTGGTGCCGGTGACGGTGCCGCCGGACTTCGTCACGTAGTACGTGACCTTGGTGCCGCTCCAGAAGTGGAACGTCAGGGTGACCCTGGCGTTGTCGTTGACCTCGGCGAAGAAGGCCGGGCGGAGCGTGATCGTGTTCGCGGTGGCGTCCGGGGCGAACGTCACGTCGAACTCCTTGAACGAGGTCCAGTTCTGCGGTCCGGCGTTGCTGCCGTCGGCGTACTTCGCCTCCATCGTGGCGAGCTGGTCGCCGCGGAACTGGGCCGGCAGCGAGAACGCCGCCGTGGTGCCGGTCGCGCCGGTCGCGCCGGCGAGCACCGGCGGGTCGAACGTGATGATGTTGATCCGCCAGGGTACGCCGCCGGAGAAGCGCGCCTGGAGGGTCGTGTTCACGCCGTACGGACGCGAACCGACGAGTCTCGTCAACGCGGCCGCGGTCAGGGTGAGCTGGTTGCCGGAGACGGTGTAGTCGGTGCCGCGGACCAGGTCGGTGCCGCCCTGGCGCAGGCTCTGGAACGTGGTGCCGTTGAGGTTGAGCGTCAGGGTCTGCGCCGCGATCGAGCCGGTCTTCGGCACGTAGACGAAGTCCGCCGAGGCGGTGCCGGAGCGGGTGGTCCAGCTCGACCTGATCTGCCCGAACAGCTCCGGGTCGCTCCAGGTGAACGAGGTCCGGCCGAAGTGCTGGCCGTTGTCCCACAGCATGGTGGTGAGCTTCTTCGTGCGGGCGTAGTGGCCGAGGTACTCGAAGAACTTGAGCTTCTCGCCCTGCTCGATGGTGCCGGTGTGCCGGTCGAAGCCGAGCAGCCCGTACTCGCCGATGATCACCGGGATGCCGCGGGCGACGAACGCGTTGGCGACCCGGTCGAACTGCCCGACCAGGTCCTGCTCGACGGCCGAGTCGAACCTGGTGCCGCCGGCGACGTTGACGCTGAACGGCCAGTAGCCGTAGAAGTGCACGGTCGCGATGAGGTTCCGGTCGTTCAGCTGGTTGAACGTGGTCGTGAGCTCGTCGATGCGGGCCTGGTCGGCCGACGTGTGCAGGGTCGGCAGGACGAGCAGGCGGGTCGCGTTGGTGCCGCCCGAGGCGCGGACGATGCGGTGGAACTCCTTGTTCAGCGCGGCCAGCAGTTCGGCGTTCTGGGCGTCGCCGGAGTTGCTACCGGCGCGTAGCGGTTTGGGCATAGGTTGAGCGGAGCGACACGGACGCCGTATTTACCACCTCACGCATCGGAGCAGACCGTGGGTACCGTCTCCGTCATCGAAGGCCACGACGCGGTCCACACCATCCAGGTCCGCGGGCGGGTGGAGGCCGACACCTCCGTCTCGCTGCGGCAGGCACTCGTCACCACCATGCTGCACCGTCAAGCGGCCGCGGTCCTCGTCGACCTCGGCGACGTCACCGAGATGGATCCGATGGCGGTCGGCGCGCTGAGCGCGGCGCACGACGTCGCCCGGGATCTGCGCCTCGCGTTCACCGTACGGGTGGCGCAGTCGCCGATCGCCGGGCAGCTCGCGACCGTGGACCTGCCCCTGTCACCCTGACCCACGTCCGGCTGGTACACCGCGGCGACGGTGCCCGGCCACGTCGCCGACCGCAAGTATCCACATCCGTCGAATAACTTCCGTCAAGGTCAACCAACCCTGACGGAGGCGACGATGAGGTTCTGGCGGTTCACGGCGGCGGCGCTGGTCGCCGGCGCGGCGGCGATCACGCCGGTCACCGTGGCGGACGCGGCGGTCAGCGACGCCGAGCTCGCCTACCGCTGGGCGCCGGTCCACTACCAGGACACCGCGTCGTCGTACCGCGCCGACTACCTGGCGCCCGTCGACTACGACGGCGACTGGAACACCCTCAACAACTGGAACAACCTCGACGCCTACGCCCAGAACCTCGCTGGCACCGCCTACTACTCGGTGGTCGAGACCGGCACGCACTGGTTCATCGTGTACGCCTTCTACCACCCGCGCGACTGGAAGACGTTCCTGCCGCACGAGAACGACATGGAAGGCCTGCTCCTCACGGTCCGCAAGGACGGCGGCACCGGCGTGCTCGAAGCCATGATCACGCTCGCGCACGACAACTTCTACTCCTATGTGCCCGCCGGAAGTGCGTACACCGGCAACCGCGAGAACGTCGACGGGCCGCTGCTCACCCAGGTCCACGACGGCGCCGCGCACCCCACCAGCTTCCAGGAGGCGAAGGGGCACGGCTGCTACAACTGGTCCGGGGGCTCGTTCCCGGGCGGCGACGGCGTCGTCTACTACCCGAGCCGCGCCGCCGGCACCGTCCCCACCGACCGTAACGACCGCGACGCCCGCTACCGGCTGGTGGACCTGCTGGGCCCGGGCGGCCTGTGGCAGCGCCGCGGCAGCAACCCGCCGTTCGCCGAGTACGGCGCCTTCGCCGGCGACGACGTCCAGCGCAACGCCGCGCACGCCCCGTGGGCCTGGGACGACAAGACCGACGGCAGCGACCTGCAGGCCGGCGTGATCGCCACCGACCCGGCGTACCTGGTGTCGCAGTACTTCAGCGGCCTGGGCACCTTCAGCCTGACGTACGTGCGCAACGCGTACCGCGCCTGATCCCGAGCCCCGGCGCCTTCACGCAAGGCGCCGGGGAGGGGTCAGCCGCGCACCAGGTGGTCGATCTCGTCGGCGAAGAGCAGCGGCCATCAGGCCGGACGGCGGCGACAGCGGCCAGCCGACAGCTGGAGCAGGACGACGCCGAGTTCGATCGGCTCGGCCGGTGCTCCGGTCGGGGTGGTGCCTTCGAAGTCGACGACCACGAACGTGGTGGCGCGCATCGCCGGATCGGTCGCGTACCGGTCAACCATCCCGACTCCAGTGCTCATCGCGGGCTGCGCTTCTTGCGACGATATCGCCGGTCGCTCATAGGGCCGGCGCCGGTAGCGTCGGGGGCATGGTGACCCTGGCGCGGCTGACCGAGGTGGACCCCGCTGACCTGATCGACCTCATGAACGACCCCCGGGTCCGCCGGCACATGCCGCTCGCCGTCGGCAGGTTCGGCCCGGAGGACTGTACCGCCTGGGTGGCCGCCAAGGAGGCCATGTGGCGCGACCACGGCTACGGTCCGTGGGCGTTGCTGGTCGACGGTGCGTTCGCCGGCTGGGGTGGCCTGCAGCCCGAGGACGGAGAGGCCGACCTGGCCCTCGTGCTGCGCCCGGCGTACTGGGGCCACGGGCGGGCGATCACCGAGCGCATCCTGGCCGAGGCGTTCGGCCCGCTCGGCCTGCACGACGTGACCGTCCTGCTGCCGCCCAGCCGGGGCACCGCCGCCGCCGTACGGCGGTTCGGGTTCCGGCCCGATGGAGAGCTCGAGGTCGCCGGTCAGATGTTCCTGCGATTCCGGCTCATCAGTGGGCCTCGCCGGCGCCGCCCAGATGGAGTGGCAGGACAGTAGCGGTCGTCACGGCCAGGTCGCGGTCGAGAAGCTGTTCCCGCGGGACGAACACCATCGCGCGTCCTTCGCCGACAACCACGTCCCGCTGCGTGGCGTCGGTCGTGCCGTGGAAGACGTGAACGGTCACCGTGTGCGGGAAGCCTGCCTCGTACGGACGCGGACCGCTCCACAACAGACGGAGCTCTCCTGCCGTCAGGCCCGTCTCCTCGAGCAACTCCCGGTGCGCCGCCTGTTCTGGCGTCTCGCCCTGCTCGACATGGCCGCCCGGCAAGCTCCACTGATTCGGAGAGACCGAGGTCCGATCGTCGCGATGCTGCAGAAGTACCGCCCCGGAGGCGTCGACGAGCAGCACCAACGCGACTTCATAGGTGGCCATGCTGCGATCATGCCAAGCCGCGTCCGCCGTTGTGGTCGCGTGCTTGCCGGCTGAGTAGCAGATAACGCTCGTCGGTGATGGTCTTGCCCAGAGCACGTCATCGTCGAGCAGCCGCAGCTCGGTACCCCGGCCATGACGTCGAAGGAGCGGGCTCGCCTCTGCCGCGGACGGTCCGGCTCCTGTCGTCCACCGGCCTTCGATGAGCGCGAGCCTTCCCGACGGCCGGAGGAGGTCGTGTCGCGCTCCTGTACTGCCCACAGGACGTGCCGGACCAGCACGACGTCGAACGATCCGGGCGCGAGCGGTGGCCGCGACACGTCGCCACGGATCAGCGGCACCGTTCAATCAATCATGAGGCGGCTGGCGTGGCCCGTCATCGGCGGTTGTCGTCACCGGGTCCGGTGCCTCAAGCAGCGGCCCCAGGGTCATCTGCCGACTCAGGTGCCCGACAAAGCACTGCCTGTGCGCCGCCATGCTCTGGCCGTCTTTCCCGCCGTTGTGAACGTCGATGTAGAGACCCTCCCCGAACTCCTGAGGATCCACGGTGGTCCAGCAGTAGGCACAGTTCCAACGTTCGCTGTCAAGCATGCCGCACCTTATGCCACCGTTCAGATAGTGATCAACGAATTTCGTTGACGCCGTCGATTGCGCTCAACTCGGGACGATCGAGAACTGCGGCCGGCTCTGCGGTGGGCCGGCTGGTGGAGGTGCCGATCGCCAGCCCGAACGCATCGTCGTCCTGGTACGTGGTGACGACCACGGCGGATGGTGCCGTGGACCGTCATACGCTTGCGGGGTGCATGCGCTGATCGAGGTGGTGACGGAAATCGAGGCCAGCTCGGAGGTGGTCTTCGGCCTGGAACTCGACATGGACGTCCATGCCGCTTCCCTGGCGACGAGCGGGGAGACAGCCACCACGAGCACGGGCCGGCGACGGGTCGAGCTCGGCGACGAGGTCACCTTCCGGGCGCGCCACTTCGGTCGCGTGTGGCACATGACCAGCCGTATCACCGCGTACGAGCCTCCGCGCCGCTTCACTGACGAGCAGGTCCGCGGCCCCTTCCGAGCCCTTCGTCACGAACACCTCTTCGATGACCTCGGTGACGGCCGGACCCGGATGACCGACCGCATGCTGGTCAGTGCGCCGTTAGGCCCGCTGGGGTTCCTGATCGCCCGTGTGCTGCTTGCGCCGTACCTGCGACGGCTGCTGAAGCAGCGCGCGGCCCACGTCAAGCGCCTCGCCGAGGCCTTCGACGGCAGGCGTGACCCCCGCTGAACGTACGCATGGCCGTCGATCACGCGCAAAGTTCAAGGACGCCGATCACGCAGCCCGACTCCACGCGGACCGGTTGCGGGTACGCGCTCATGCCGATGGCAGTGCATCTGATCATGACGATCAGCCGCGACTTCACGCGTCGCGGAAGTCATCTTGGCGACGCTGGCGCGTCGTAGGCCCTGTACGCCTGCCCATCCTTCGTAGGGCGGCGCTAGCGTGTCGTCATGACACGGGAGGCGCGGCTCGGTATCGACTTCGGTACCTCCAGCACCGTCGCGGTGCTGGAGACGCCGGGCGGCCAGACCATGCAGTTGATCTTTGATGGGACGCCGATGCTGACGTCGTCGGTATGCCTGGACGAGTCTGGTGTGTTGCTGGCCGGCCGCGATGCGGTGCACGCTGCCCGGGTTCGTCCGGAGTTCTTCGAGCCGAGTCCCAAGCTGTGCATCGACGATGGCGAGGTCCTGTTACACGACCGCGTGGTGTCGGTGCCAGCATTGATCGGGGCCGTGCTCGGCCGAGTTTATGGTGAGGCACGGCGAGTACTAGCCAGCGCGCCGGCGACCACGGTCCTCACCTATCCGATCGGCTGGGGTTCCCACCGACTTGAGGTGCTGAAGCAGGCCGCTGAACTGGCCGGACTGCCAAGGCCGCAATTCGTCGCCGAACCTGTCGCCGCCGCCGCGCATTTCATCGCCACCATAGGCAACGAGATGTCAGCTGGGCAATGCGTCGTGGTGTACGACTTCGGCGCAGGCACCTTCGATGCCTCCGTAGTTCGATGTGCTCCGGGCACCTTCGAGGTACTGGCAAAGGACGGTCTCCGCGACGCCGGAGGGCGAGACGTGGACGCTGCAGTGCTTGCGTACTTCGGCGCAGTGTACGGAACCACCCAGCCCGACCAATGGGAGCGCATCACCAATCCGGGCTCGCCTGGCGATCGCCGCGCGGCGATCATCTTGTGGGACGACGTGCGGAACGGCAAGGAGCTGCTATCGCGCACGGCGAGCACCACCATGCTTCTGCCGCACTTGGAGATCGAAGGTCTGCTCACCCGGGATAAACTTGAGCGCCTCGCTCAGCCGGTGCTGGAACGAACGGTGCAGGCTACCCGATCGGTGATTCGTGCCGCGGGTATCGGCCACGACGACATCGCAGGGCTCTACCTGGTTGGTGGCGCGAGCCGCATGCCTCTCGCCGCCACCATGCTGCTCAGGTCATTGGGGATCGCGCCAACGGTTGTCGAACAACCTGAACTGATCGTCGCAGCGGGGAGCCTGAAGGCCCCGCCGACACAGGTCAGCGGCCCAACTGCGCCATCGACGGCGTCACGCTCTCGGCAACCCACGACACCGATCCACATTCGGTCTTGGACAGCACACCGCGACCCGCCTACCAGTAGTTCTGCTGAGGCCCGTCCGCCAGATGCACCTAGGCCGGCGCCGGCACCGACCGAGCATCATGACAACGCCGATCTCTTCGACACCGGACGTGATGCACCGCGCGAACAACCATCCGACGTCGTGGCGGCAGCCACGGACGGTGCGACAAGCAGGGATGTTGACACCACAGTGCGGCAGTCCCGGCAGCAATCCGTTGACTCCCGGTCCGATGATCCCAACACGCCGACCAAGCCGCACGTTAACCCCTGGAGTTCAGCGCGCCAGCCAGAGGGATCTCGACGCCAGCTTCCGGGTATCGATCCAGCAGGGTCGCCCGCTAATAGCCGGAACGCATGGCAGCAGGTAGTGCTTCATCTAACGATCCTGTTGTCAACAGTACCTTGGCTGATCACGTCTACTGCGCTTGTTCGGACCGAGACACGGCCGCAGTGGTCGATAGCATTCATGGCAGTGGGTGCGCTCGGCCTTGTCGGCTACACAATCGGCGCGCACAGCAGGCAGAGGCGGTCCACTCTCTACGGCGTGTCGATGATGGCGCCAGTCTTTTGCCTGCCGGGGTACTTGATCGCAGCCTTCCGAACGGTCGGCTTAACGCATTACCAGACAGGTTTGCTGTACGTAGGTTGCCTGGCTGCCGGAATCTTGTTAGTCGTGCAGGCAGGGAGCCTGTCCGGCTCCCTGCCTGCAAGCGACGCAGCCGCCTCAGACAATTAGTCGTCACACACACACCGACCATCCAGTAAGAGGGCATGAGGCGGTGCGGTCAGGGTGCCTCTGATGCGCTGCGATCCGGCCCAGAGACGTCACCGCCCCAGCAGGACGTCCGTGTGCAGCGCCACGATAGTTCGCCTCCCGTCAAATTCGAATACCGGTCATCCACACCGGCGCGCCGATGCCGAGGTGTCGCATAATGGCCCACGCGGCGACCGTTGACGGGTGGTCTTGGCAACCGGATCTGCCGCGACGTGCGCGTTGCGCGGATCGGTCGGCAACTGGCTCACACTCGGGGCGGATCGCGGACGGGAGCACGCGGCACGCCCAGGCGGTCGAGAAGGTCGAAGTACGCGTCCTCCCTGAGGACGTACCGTGTTGACGGAAGCCGGAGCCGGGCGGCGATCCCCGGACGGCGCGCGGTACGCAGAATCTGTCCGATCGGCCCGGCCGGACGATGTACCCGGCCCCGGTGGGCCAGTTGACCGCATGTCGGACCGCTTCACGGGGTGGACAACCGAAGGCGGCGATCGTCTCGCGGGCGCGACGTCGTACAGCTTTGCGCGCCATTCCGATCATCGCATGGTGGTCACGCTCGAACGCACATGCGGTGTCCCGGTCAAGCCAGACACCCCATTGGTCACCGGACGGGGTGGCCGCGACGACCTGGCCGTAGTCGCTGTCGGCGATGTACGCGGCGATCACCGGGCACGACGAGGCGACCACCAGGCTCAGCAGAAGATCGGGCTCACGGCCGAGCACGTTGTCAGGCAGGTCGTAGACACGCCACCCGTCGCCGCGGACAGCACCTTCGTGGGAGCGGACAGACGCGCCGACGTCCTGCAGCACCACCGACGCCTGATCGCCGCGGACCGCGAGCAGCGTGCCCTATAGCCCATGCCCGGCCCCTGGCACAGTCGATGATCAGATCCACCGGACTGTAGACGGCATCCGCTCATGGCGCCGCGTACACCCACACCTTCGCCGCAAGATCGGCACCGCGCGGCAGCATGTCGGCATGACCGAACCGACAGGATGGCCGCTGATCTTCGGGTGAGCTCGTGCAGTACCACCGAGAACCCGTCGCCGCCGGTAACCCCAAGCCCAACACGATCGCGACCAACGTCCTACATCCTGAGCGATTCATCGCCTCCCTTGCGGGCGCCTACGATCCGTGGGCAACCCCAAGGCCACAGCGCTCGGTGATCGCATACTTTCGAACGTTGGGCGGCCGCAGGCCTCGATCACGAGCACGCTCATGCTGCGAGGCGGGCGGTACTGTCGCGCTCAGACGTGACGGACGAGGCCTTCAACGATGCGAACGGACTGGGCGACGATCATCATCGGTACGGTTCCGGCGGATGTCTCTGCGTCCCAGGCGTAGAGCTCGTGTCCGGCCTCGTTGGTGACCTGTTGAGCGAACTCGTGCTCGGCGGGTGTCGCCGGCCGGAACGTCGGATGGTGGAACGTGTCGGCGGTGGCGGCCCATGCAACATCGATGAACGAGACCTCGACATTGTGGTGGTAGGTCAGGTCGTTGTCCGCGACGAGCCGCAACGTCGAGGAGTCCCAAAGGTCCACCCGCCAGTCCCACCACCGGCCGGTCAGGTCCATCAGTTCACGCACATGACGGATCATGCCTCAGACAGGATCGGCCGCATCCGCTATGCCGCTCGTCGTGCGCGGTGCCCCGTCCGGCCGTCACGCTCCTTACGACCGCGGGGGCCAGCACGCGCTCGTAGCCGATGGGCGGACGTCGACGCAAGGCCCCGCCCGCCCAACATCGGTTGCACCTGTGTCGGCGGGCTCGTTGCCGCTGCTGACTGACGCTCCCGCCCGTGATCTGCGAGTACATGCGCGGCGTGGTCGCATGCATAATGCCCCTGTGTGCCACGCCGACCTGACTGTGGATGCGTGGCTGGCGCTGTCCGACGACGCCGCCAGCCGTACAGCCAATGCCATCGCTCGCGACGTTGACGCTGAGCTTCTCAGTGTCACCACACACACCTACGAACGCCGGCCTGGTCGTGTGGCGTTGTTTGAACGCGACGGAATCCGATACGCGTTGGTACCAGGCGGAACGGTGCAACTCGGCTACGATGCCGACCGTTTCGTCCCCACCCTTCGCCAGCTCGACGACTTCGCCGTGGCCGTCGACCTGTACTCCGTGCCGGGCCGATCCATCGGTTTCTGGCCGAGGCGATGTCGCCGCCGCGCCGGGCGACGCTGCCCGCCCGGCTGGTCGCTGTCCGTTCGGTCGACGCCGACGCACTGCTGACCGCTGACCACGACGGTACCGACGATCACGACTCGGTCGTGGCGCGGTTGGCCTGGCGGGGTCTCCGTCCGCCCACGCCGGATGAGTGGGAATTCGACTGCGGTGCGGGCGCGACCACGCTCTTCCGATGGGGCGACGACTATCCTGACGGCGAGCCGTACGGCGATGTGCCACTGATTCAACAACCGAACTTCTTCGGACTCGTCATAGGCGACGACCCCTACCGGGCGGAATTCACGACGGACCCGGCAGTACTCTGCGGCGGCGATGGTGGCGGTGCGCTGTGCGGTGGAGCCGGGGCGTTCCTGTCCTGGATAAGCCTTGCCACCGCCTACCGGGACCCGACCTTGGCCGAAGTCGTCTACGACGGCTACCTCGTCGGCGAAACACCGCTGCGTCCGGTCCTGCCGCTGGCTTGATCGAGCGCCCTTCATGCCGACGACTGCACCCGAAGGTCTCGGCGGTACCTGACTGCGACTGCAGCTGAGGACGCGGTCCAGACGAGAAGTCGACCGGCGCTCCAGTTCGGCAGGTCCAAATCCGCGCCGTTCGGCCACCTCGAAGTGCGCACATCTGCCGCTGTCCGGGCGTTCCGGGGGAGAGGCGCGGGGGATGCGGGTGCTGAAGTTCGTCGCGGAGCGTTTGGATGCGCGCGATCATCTGGCGTCGGTCGATGTGTTCTCTCGGTGCCGTTCACCGCTCGATCTGAGCTGTGTAGGGTGCGATGCCGGTTCGCTGCGGGCATAGCGGTTGAGGCTGCTGGGCGCGGGCCCGCTGGTCTATCGTTCGAAAATGTCCGATGCCCTGGTGGTGCGTGACCTCGTTGAGCGGCTCACCGGCTGGCTGTCGCGGCTGATGCCACCCGGCGTGCGCCGCGATGCGCTCGTCGCTGTGCTCACCGAACGGTTTGGGGCCGTGGAAACCCCGGTCACCGGCGCGGACTGTGTGGCGATCGAACGGTGTGCGTGGACGGTCTCCCGTCACCTGACGCTCACCTTCGAGCCTGGCGGTACCGGCCGGCCTGACACCGTGTCGCCGGGCTGGCCGGATCCCGACCCGGAGGTGGTCCGGGCTCGGGCCGCGTGTGTTTCGCAGGTGCGGCGGCTGGCGGACGGCACTTGCCTGATCAGTGTCGATGACCTCGACGCCGTCGGCCTTGCCCAGCCGTATCTGGACGCCGCGTTCGCTCTCGCTCAGGGCTCGGCCCGGATCCTGCTCGACCTGCGTGCCAACGGGGGCGGTGACCCGGCAACGGTGGCGCACATCGCCGGCCGGTTGCTCGGCGATTCGTCGATGCAGTTGTGCGAGGTCGTGTACCCGGACCGGCGGCGTCAGTGGTGGACACCCGCTCTTCCGTCTGGCACGAGTCTGCGGCAGCCGGTCGCGGTCCTCGTCGGCCCGGGCACGTTCTCGTCCGGTGAAGCGCTCGCGTACCACCTGCAGGCGCGGGGCCGGGTTGTCGTCGTGGGGGAGACCACGCCCGGCGCCGCCGATCACATCACGCCGATCCGGTTGGCGCCGACGGTTGTGGCGTTCCTGCCCGAGGCGTACGTCGTCGACAGCGTCACTGGCACGAACTGGGAGGGCGTCGGCGTCGTGCCCGACGTCGTCAGTCCGCCCGACACGGTGATCGAGACTGCGGTGGCGGCGCTGCGCTGACGGCGCCAGGCGAGCCGGGTCAGGTACCCAGGACAAACGTGCAGCACCTCGCCACCCAGCATGATCGCTCCACTAGCCTGTGATGGTGGCAGGAACCGAACTGGACGAGTTGATCGTGGCCGACGGCGCGGCGCTGCGCGCGTGGCTGCTGGACAACCATGCCGCCTCCCCTGGCGTGTGGCTTGCTCTGACCAGGAAGGACGGCTCCGTCACCACGCTGACCTGGCAGCACGCGGTCGATGAGGCACTGTGCTTCGGCTGGATCGACGGGCAGGCCCGCAAGCGCGACGAAGGGAGTTCCTGGAGGCGGTTCACCCCGCGCCGGCCCCGCAGCGTCTGGTCCCAACGCAATGTCGCCAACGTGGCCCGGCTGGAGGCCGCCGGCCTGATGCTGCCCGCAGGCCGCGCCGCGGTGGACGCCGCGAAGGCCGACGGGCGGTGGACGGCCGCCTATGCACCGTCGTCGGAAGCGGAGGTGCCGGCCGACCTGCGCGCCGCGATCGCCGCCGACCCAGCGGCGCAGGCGATGTTCGACGTGCTCACCAAGACCAACCGCTTCGCCCTCATCAGCCGGGTCAATACCGTCAAGCGGGCCGAGACACGCGCCCGGAAGATCGCCGAATACGTAGCGATGCTCGCCCGGCACGAGACGATCCACCCGCAGCGAGCCAGGCCGGCGGATCCGCCGACATCGTGACAGGTGTCCGCCGGTACGGATGACCCGCGTGCCTCGCGCTGTTGGTACCGACGCGGTAACGTGCGGCGGTGGTTTGGCAGGCTTTCGAGACGGCGTGGCACGACAGCGGATGCCACGCCCTCGCCGGTCTGGCCGCGGCCTGTCCGGGCGAGCGGTTGTACGCCGCGGCGTTCCACCTCTTCTACGCCGACGGCACCGTGATCCTCCCGCCCGCGCTGGCCGCCAACACGGAGACGGCGGTGCACCACAACGACGGATACTCGACGCGGTTCACGCCGCCGGAGTGGCGGTGGGACGTCCTGGACGCCGCGAGCGATGCGATGCGGCCGTGGTACCAGCGCCTCACCGAGGAGTACCTGACCCCCGCCACCAATGATGCCGAACGCGACACCGCGCTGGACTCACTCTGGACAGCTCATGACGCCGCCATGGCCCGGATCTGCAAGGCGATGACCACGACCGCGCGCCTGGGCGGCATCCACAGCTCGCTCCCGGCCACGTTCGTCATCGCCATCCTTGACGGCCAGCGGGGAGACGAGGAGGCGGACCTGACCCGCGCGAGCGTCGACCCCCTCGTGCTCACGACCGTTCCCGAACTCGCCGAGCACCTGCGCGAAACCGAAGAGGCGTGACCCTACTGCCGGCTCAACGGCCGCCGGCCGTTCAAGCGCCGGACTCGAGGCTGCACCACTCGTGCACGCTCATACCGGCGAGGGGAGCGCGAGTTCGACCGCGTCCGTCACGCCGCGTGCTGAGGTCATGCGGCGGCCGGCCCGCTGAACTGCCGATGTGCGTTTGCCCGTTGAGCAGCGCGCAGCACGTCCCTAAGCTGGGCCGGTGTCTGAAGTCGATCATGTACGGCTGGAGCGAATCGCCGCGAAGCTGGCAGTGGCGAGTGCCTTGCAGCGGGAGGAGCGCACTGGCCCGTGGCGCGACAACGCCGCCGAGGAGGCCGCGGCCCAGCTGGCCCGGGACGTGCCGCGGGTGACCGCGGACAACTTCGGCCAGGCCTCGGGGCGCTGAGTGGCCTTCTACGGCACCTACGTGCTGGCCCGGTCGGCGGCGCTGCTGCCGCACGTGCCCGGCATGCGGTCGGCGTTCGGCAGCCGGTGCATGCTCATCGGCCGGCACCAGGATGAGTGGCAGCTGGCCGGGCTCAAGACGCCGATGCACCACGAGTGGCCGGCCGTCCACGGCGGGCCCGTGCCGCTGGCGGTCGCCACCGGCGCGCCGGTGCTGGCGGTGGAGGTCAAGGAGAGCTACTGCCTGCAGTACGGTGGCGCGACCCCCGACGGCAGGCTGTGGCTGGCGCACTTCGCCCGCGTCGTGGACAGCGACAAGGGCTGCATCTTCGACCACCACGACGACTCCACGGTGCCGCTGCCCGCCGGCGTCGACGTGCCGGCGAACGACCTGGCCGGCCTGGCGGACCACCTGGCCGGCTGGGCCGCCGATGCCGGCCTCGACACCAGCGTGCCACGGATCGCCGAGGCGATCGGCACTCACACCTACGAGTCGGCCGTGGACGGACTGGTGCGGGCGCTCGGGCTCGTGCCGGTGGACACGGTGTACCCGGCCGTCGAGCTCGACGACCTCGACTGGTGGGAGTGCTGGCAGCGCGCCGACGACGCCAGCGTGCGGGTGATCCAGGAGTGGAACGCCCGCAAGCGCGGCCGCCTCCGGCCGTTGCCCGGCCGGCCACCGGCGGGCGCCGACGAGTTCATCCGGTTCCTGGACCTGGTTGCCGACTCGATGTTCGGTGGCGGTCTCACCCGAGCGGAGCTGCGCGCCGAGGCGGCCCGGCTGCTGAAGACGTACCCGGAGCCGTAGCCACAACGAAGCGGCTGCGTCGAACACTGGCGTCGTAGCCACGGACGACCTGCGCGACGACGAGTCGCGGTATCCATCGCTGTACAGAGTGAGGACGAGCATGGGCTTCTACGGCACGTTGGTCATCGCACGGAGTGACACGTTGCTGCCGCACCTGCCCGAGGTCCAGTCTGCGTTCGGGACGCGGGTGTTGTGGCCGTACCGCAGGGATGACGGCTGGCAGTTGCTGGAGCTGCTGTCGCCGTTCGGGCATCAGTGGCCGACCGTCGGGGCGGGACCCGCTCCGCTGGCGGAGGCCACTGGCGCGCCGGCGTTGGCGGTGTGGGTCTCGGAAAGTTCGTGCCTGCAGTACGCGGCCGCGACGCCCGACGGTCGGTCGTGGACGGCGCACTTCGCCGACGAAGCCGACGCCGACGTCGAAGGGCTCATTGCCCGCGGCGTGCAGCTGCCAGAGGGGCGGTGCGGCTACGACCATCACGAGTTCTGCACGCTGCGGCTGCCGGAAGGCGTCGACGTGCCACCCGACGACCAGGCCGCGCTGGCCGGCAACCTGCTCGAATGGGCAGCCGCCGCCGGGCTTGACACGACGGCCGAGCGCATCCTCGACGCGCTGGGCACGACGACGGACGAGACCGCAATCTACGCTCTCGTCGCGGCGCTTGGCCTCGAACCGCTCGCGCCCGTCGAGCCGTTGTTCGATTTCGACGAGCGCGACTGGCGGGATGCGTATCGGCGGGGTGAAAACGAAAGCACGCGAGTCTGCCGGGAATGGACGTCCCGCGGCGAACAACTTCCCGACTACGACCAGCCTCTGCCGGGTGCAGCCGAGTTCGTGAAGTTTCTGGACCTGGTCGCAGCGTCGAGGTTCGGCGGCGGCCTCACCCGTGCACAGCTCCAAGCCGAGGCACAACGTCTGGTGGACGCCTACCCCAAGCCATAGCCCGAGCACCGCACGGCTACGAAGCCGGTCTCGACGCCGTCGCCTGATGGCGGTACTGGTCGCCGGAGGATGCTCCTGTCTGCGATGCTCGTCGGGTGATCAGCTCGGTTGAGCGGCGCCGGGTCGTCCGGCGGGTGGCCGCCCTGGTGCCTGTGCCGGAAGGTGGCGCCTGCGTCCGCGTCGGGATCGACGGGCCGGACGCGTCCGGCAAGACGACGTTCGCCGACGAGCTGGCCGCTGCGGTCCGTGCGCTCGGCCGTCCGATTGCCCGGGTCTCGCTCGACGACTTTCATCACCCGCGTGCTGTCCGGTACCAACTGGGTCGCGACTCGCCGGAAGGCTTCTGGCGGCACGCCTTCGACTACGCACGGTTCCGCAGCGACGTGCTGGACGGGTTCGGTGCCGGCGGAGACCGCCGCTACCGGACGGCCGTGCACGACGTCGTCACCGACACCGAACGCGTGACGGCGCTGCGGACCGCTGCCGCCGGCACCGTGCTCATCGTCGACGGGCTCTTCCTCCATCGGGACGAACTCGTCACGACGTGGGAAATGTCGGTGTTCCTGGATGTGGATTTCGCAGTTACGGCGAAGCGCATGGCACTCCGCGACGGTGCCGACCCCGACCCCGACCACCCGGGCAACCGCCGCTACATGGACGCCCAGCGCATCTACTACGCCGCGTGCGCTCCGCACGAGCGCGCCGACATTCTCATCGACAACCAGGATCTCAGCACGCCACGCATCGTCCGGGAACGGCCGCCGTGACATCGCTCAGGCTGCGATCCGGAGCTTCGGCCCGAACCGGGCAACTCCGCGTCGCCGACGAAGGTCGGCTCGTAGCCGTGCGCCGCTATGGTCCTGATCAGCGCCAGGTCGGCGGCTTCGGTGTGGATCGGGGGATCGGAGCATGGCGTATCTCATGGGATGGTTCGCCCGGTCGGGCGAGCCGGTCGCGCAACGCATCGCGCCCGCCCTGCTGGAGGCCGCGTCCCGGCTCGAGCCGGACCTGGTGGCCGTGCACGTTCACGACGGTGTCGGCACCGTCGACTACGAGGTGTTCGCAGGACCGACGTCGCCGCCGGCCGGTGTGCCTGTGCTGCTCAGTGTCAGGACCGGCCTGCGAGCGGCAGACCTGGCCCACTTCATCGAGCCCGACAGCCCCGCCGAGCTGTTGCAGTGCGACACCCGGATCGAGCTGATCCTGAGCGGACCGTTCACGGACGCGGACTGGTCGATCGTCCGGGGGCTCCATCGTGCCGCCGTCGAGCTGTGGGACGCGCTCTTGTGGGACGAGATGGACGGCTTCGCCGTCACGCTTGGCTAGGTTCGCACGGCTTAGCCAGACGCGACGGCGGCGACGCCTCCGCTACAGCCGGCGCGCTCGCCATGAACTACCGAGGGCTCGCCGTGGCCTTCGCCCGGCGTGCCGACGAGTCGGCTCGCTCAGTAGGGATAGGAACGCAGCGCCCGGCGCATCCGATGGACGAGCACGACCGGGTTGTCTTCGTCCGGATCATCGGTGGGGTCTTCGCGCTGGTAGGAGTCCTCATGATGTGGTCGGTGGCGCGCTCGGCCTCCTTGACGTGGCGTACGGATAAAGGCAGGGGCGTCACATGCGGGCGCGCAGCACGTCGAACTCGCAGCCCGGGGTGGACGGGTCGAAGCCGTGCTCGACCAGCCAGCGGACGGCGAGCAGGCTGCGCAGCGACCACCAGGCGCGGATCGCGTCGGGGTCGGCGGCGGGGCCGTAGCCGGCGATGACGTCGGCGAGGTGCTCCTCGTGGCCGAGGGTCAGGCTGGCGAGGTCGCGCATGGGGTCGCCGCGGCTCGCCTCGGACCAGTCGAGCACGCCGGTGACCTCGTCGCCGTCGACGAAGACGTGGGAGATGTGCAGGTCGCCGTGGGTGAACGCGGGTGTCCACGGGCGGAGCGCGGTCTCGGCGATCCGGCGGTTGCGGGTGACGAGGGTGGCGGGGAGGACGTCGTTCGCGATGAGCCAGGTGCACTCGGCGTCGAGGTCCGCGGCGATGGCGTCGACGGGGCGGCCGGGCCAGGGCGGCAGCGGCGCGTCGTGCAGCGCCCGTACGGTGGCGCCGGCCGCGGCCCATGCTGCCGGCGACGCGGTCGACGGCTCGCCGAGGCGGCCGAGCGGCACCCCCGGGAGAGCGGCGAGCGCGAGCACGGGCGGCCTGCGCCACAGGATCTCCGGCGTCGGGACGGGCGCCAGGGTCATCGCCTCGACCTCGACGTCGGTGCGTGCCTGATCGGTGTCGACCTTCAGGAACACGTCACCGACGCGCAGCGTCGCGCGTTCGTGATGGGCGATGACCACCTCGATACGGTCCACGGCTGCCATCTTCGGGTGAGGACCCCGGACGTCGCCACGCAATTGGGATTCAGCGGGCGGCGGCCGCCTGGCGCGTGAAGCCCGCCGCCTCCTGGCGCAGCGACGACCGCATCAACCCGCCGAGCACCGCCATGACGCCGGACAGCGGGCCGTCGGTTTCGATGACGAGCCCCATCCGGGTGCCCGAACCGGCCGGCTCCAGCAGGTGGCGGCCGGTCAGGCGCAGTCCCTTCCGGCTGGTCTCCCAGGTGAACTCGCGCTCCGGATCGAGCCGGGTCACGGTCCAGACCGCGCTGCTCTGTGCCGGCTGCTTGATCCGGGCGGTGCTGCCGACCCGCAGCTCGCCGGTGTCGAGCCGCTCCAGCCGCTGCACGGTCGGCAGGAACTTCGGCCAGTCCTCGACCTCGGTGGTCAGGCGCCACATCAGGTCGACCGGCGCGTCAATTTGGGTGAATTCCTCGTAGCGCATGCGGCGACTGTACCATCTGGTACATGTCTGAGTCCCGTGACGATCTGCTCGCCCGCGTCCTCGACTTCGCGGCCCGCGACGGGCTGGCCGACCGCAGCCTGCGGGAGATCGCGACCGGCGTCGGCACCAGCCACCGGATGCTGCTGTACCACTTCGGCTCCCGGGAGGGACTGCTCGCGGCCGTCGTCGGCGCGATGGAGGCGCAGCAGCGCGCCACGATGGCCGCCCTCGCCGAGACCGCGGCGACCCCGGCCGAGCTGATGACCGGCGTCTGGCAGGCCGTGTCGAGCCCCGAGGTCCGCCCGTTCGTGCGGCTCTTCTTCGAGGTGCTCGCACTCACCACCCGTGGCGGCGCACCGGGACCGGACGGCCTCACCGCGAGCTGGCTCGACGACGCGGAGAAGGCCGGCGAACGCCTCGGCATCGAGACCGACCGGGCGTCGCTGCGGCTGGGCGTCGCCGTGACCCGTGGCCTGCTCGTCGACCTCGTCGCCGGCGAGGACCCGGCCGAGGTCGACGCCGCCTACGCCCTCTTCGTCCAGCTTGCCGCCGACCCGAAGAAGTGAGCGACTTCTACGCCTCGGTGATCCCGACGGACGCCACCTGCTGGAGGAGGCCGAGGCCACATCTAAGGCGTGTTGATCGCGGTGATGGTGACGGTTGCCCTGAGCTCGACTACGCGCACAGTTCGAGAGTGTGCTGAAGTGAGATCAAACCATCAGGCCTGCCGCAACGACAGGGCGTTCACGACCGTCCCAGCGATCGAGTCAGCTGAAGGGGCGGACCTTCGCGAGGAGTTCGGTGGGGGAGCCGGTGAAGCCGGCGCCGGCCAGATCGAGGGCCTGGGTGGCCGCGGCCGGCTCCAGGGCGTCGAAGCCGGCGCCGAGGAGCTCCGCCACGATCGACCGGAGGCGGGGGACGGTCGTGGGGGCCGGGCCGGCCAGGGCGTCGGTGATGCCCAGCAGCTGCGGCACCCGCCGCGGGCGGGCCGCGACCAGCGCCGCCGCGTCGTCGGCGGTCGCGTAGGGGACCTGCACGGGGGCCATGCCGCGCGGGCGGATCAGCACGCCGCGGCCGGGTGGGTCGGCGGTCACGTACGCCTGCGGGATCTTCACCATGGTGTTGAACAGGTGGGCGCGCGGCTGGCGCGGGCCCAGCAGCAGGCCCGCGCCGGACCGGCCGGCCTCCGCGGCGAAGCTGCCCGGCGGCGGCGCGGCCAGGTCGTCGACGGCGGCCGCGACGACCATCCCGAGGTGCGCGGGGTCCGTTTCGAGGAGGAACTCGCGCAGGACCGCGCCGGCGTCGCCGCGCAGCAGGTGCTCGGCGTCGTCGACGAGGACGACGCACCCGGCGGTGCCGGCGGCGGCGAGGGCCAGCTGCGCCTGGCGGACGGAGGGCTGCCGGACCCCCAGGATGGCGGCGACCCCCGGTACACCGGACAGCGCGTGCAACGGTGAGGTCCGCACCGGCGCGAGGACCACGACCTGCGTGCCGCGTGACAGCAGGTCCAGGGCGATGCCGAGCAGCGCGGTGCTGCGCCCGCTGCGCCGCTCGCCGGTGACGTAGAAGCCGGGGCCTTCGGCGGTCAGGTCGACGCCGAGCAGGTGCAGGTCGTCGCCGCCGACGCCGGCCGGGATCCAGGACGGGGAGGCGCCGCCGGCGCCAGCCGGGACCCACGACGGGGAGGCGCCGCCGGCGCCAGCCGGGACCCAGGGCGGGGAGGCGCCGCCGACGCCGGCCGGGATCCGGGACGGGGAGGAGTCACGGGGCAGGGCCGCGGCCGAGGCGACGCTGATCTGGTCCGGCAGCTCGTCGACCCGCCACGGGCGGGTGGTGACCGCGGCGGCGGCGACACCGGGGTCGGCGACGGCGACCTGGACGATGCGGTGCCGGCCGGTGAGCCGGATCGCCTGCCCGGGGCGCTGGTCGCCGGGCACGGCGGTCGCCGGGATGCCGAGCAGCGCGTGGTCCCCGGGCGCGAATGGCAGCGCGAGGAGGTCCCGCGACGACTCGGTCAGCGCCCGGAACCGGCCCGACGTCAGCAGCGCGCCGCTGCCGGCGACCGCGACGTGCACGCCGACGGCCGGGCCCTTGCGGGCGATGCGGACCAGCGCGTCGTACAGGGTGCCGTGGTCGACCTCGCCGAACGTCTGCAGCCACGTGTCCCAGTCGTCGACCAGCAGCAGCGTGCGGGGGTCGCCGCCGCGTTCCCGCTCGCGGATCAGCGCATCGAGGCGGGCCAGCAGCCGCGCGCCGCGGTCCAGCTGGCCGGCGTCCACGACCGCCCCGCAGTGCGGCAGGGCCGCGAGGTCGCCCAGGGTGCCGCCGCAGTCCATCACATAGATGTGGGTTTCGCCGGTACGAAGTGCCGCTGCCGCCACGGTCCGCAGGAAGGTGCTCCGGCCGGACCGGGGGCGGCCCGCGACGAGCAGGTTGGTGCCCTCCTGCAGGTCCCAGGCGGCGGCGGGCTGGGCGCGCAGCTCCGGCTGGTCCTCCCGCCCGAAGACCAGGCCGGACGGCGAGGACAGGGGCACCGAGGACAAGGGCAGCGCCGCCGGCAGCTCGTCCAGCCACGGCCGCTCCGGGCCGCTCACCCCGGCGGCGGCCGCTGCCGCGCGGACCGCGTCGACGAGCACGTCCACGTCGCGGGCGGCGCTGCGGGCGGCGTCGGCCGGCGGGTATCCGAGGCGCGGCCACGGCGAGCGGATCAGCCGGACCCGTTCGCCGGGCGCGCGGCGGGTGCCGCCGCCGAGGAACGCGGACTGGAACAGCACCAGGTCGGTGTCCTCGCCGCGGCGCAGGTACGCCTGGCCCTTCCCGGTCAGGGTGCTGGCGTCGGGCCGGCCGATGACGTCGAGGGAGTGCTCGGCCGGCAGGTGCAGCGCCACCTGCAGGTTGATGTTGGGCCGGATCTCCGCCGGCACCACCCCGCGCGGCGTCTGCGTGCCGATGACGAGGTGCAGGCCGAGGGACCGGCCGACGGTCGCCACGTGCACCAGACGGGTCAGGATCTCCGCCGGCAGCTGCTCCTTGAGCATCGCGAACTCGTCGATGACGACCAGCAGCCGCGGCAGCCGCGGCGGGCAGCCGGGCGGCAGGGTGCCGGCGTCGGCGCGCTGCTGGTACAGCTCCAGCTTCTCCACCCCGGCCGCCGCGAGGTACCGCTGCCGCCGGTCGAGCTCGCCGGCGAGCGAGTCCAGCGCCCGCATCACCTGCCGGCCGTCGAGGTTGCTGATGCTGCCGACGGTGTGCGGCAGGTCGGCGAACGCCGCGAACGCCGCCCCGCCCTTGAAGTCCACGAGGATGAACCCGAGCTCGTCGGGGCGGTTGGCGAGGGCGAGCGCGCCGATGAGGCTCTGCAGGAACGCGGACTTGCCCCAGCCGGTCGCGCCGGCGACAAGCAGGTGCGGCCCGTGCGCGGCGATGTCGACGTTGAGCGGCCCGTCGCCGGTGCGGCCGATCGCGACCCGGGTCTGCCGTGGCCGGCGCCGCCACCGGGCGTCGAGGTCGGCGGTGCCGGCGAGGTCGAGCAGCGCCACCTCGGCCGGCATGCCACCGCCGGCGTGCTGGGTCTCCGGGTCGCGCAGCGGCGCGAGCGCCCGCCCGGCCCGCTCCGCGGCGACGGCGCTGACCTGGTCGGCGACGACCCCGTCGAGGTCCGGCTGGTGCATGCGGCGCAGCCGGACCCGTGCGGCGTCGGTGAAGTCGACGGTGATCGGGCAGCGGTACGGCAGCTGCTCCACCGCGATGACGAAGACGCCGGCGTCCGGGCCGTGGGCGAGGACGTCGGCGAGCCCCGGCACGTCGAACTCGGGCAGGTTGTCGACGACGACGAGCCAGTTGTGCCCGAACCGGCGCGGCTGCGCGTCGGGGCGGCGCCGGGCGGCGACGACCGCCGCCAGGGTCTCCACCTGGTGGGTCAGCGTCGCGGTGTCCACGCCGACGCGGGCGAGCGGGCCGGTCTCGGGGCGGGCGTGCGGCAGCCACCGCACCCAGTCCCAGGAGGCGGCGGCGCCCGAGTCGTCGGCTGCGTCGCCGGCCCTGGTCAGCACGGCGACGCTGAGGTCGGCGGGGCCGCTCTGCACGACCGCCTGCAGCAGCAGCCACCGGGCCAGGGCGCGGGCCTGCGCGCGCGGGCCGGCGATCCCGACGGTGCCGGCCGTGCCGAGGTCGGCGAGGACCGGCACCTGCGGCTGCACCGGCTGCTGCACCGGCGGCGCGTCCGGGGAGGCGGACGGGTCGCGGACCGTGATCTGGCTCGGCTGGTCGGCCACGCCGATGCGCAGCCGCAGGAAGTCGTCGTGGGCCGGGCGGCGCTGCCACAGCCGCGCGTCGTGGTGCTGGGCGAGCAGGACGGTGCCGGCGACGTCCGGCGACTGCTCCAGCAGCCGCTGCCGCTCGTCGGCGAGCAGCGCGGTCAGCTCGGCCTGCCGGTCGTCGCTGGCGCTGCGGAACCGCTGCTGCTCCCGCCGGCTGTCGCTGCGCCCGCGCCACCACGTCCAGGCGCCGGTGGCCAGCAGCGTCACGGTGCTCACGCCGGAGAACAGCAGGAACATCGCGTTGTGCCACACGAGGAACGCGACCACGCCGAGGACGAGCCCGCCCGCGGCGCCGATACCGACGGCGGCGGTCCCGCCGCGGCGCTCGTCGGGGCGGCGCGGCAGGTCGACCGTGACCACCGGCGCGGCCGGCACGAACCGGTGCGGGCGGGTCACCCGCAGCGTGCCGTCCGGCAGGGGCTGCGCCGCGCCCGGCGCGCCGGTCGCCGGGGCGTCGGCCGGGAGAAGGTCAAGGACGAGCTCGTCGCGGCCGATCCGCAGCACCGCGCCGGGGACGAGCCGGGCGGGGGCGGTGAGCCTGGCCCCGTCGAGGGTGGTGCCGTTGGACGAGCCGGTGTCGGACACCTCGACCCCGCCGGGCCCGACCCGCAGCGCGGCGTGCCGGCGGCTGATCCCGGTGCCGGTCAGCTGCACGTCGTTGTCGGCGGTCCGCCCGATCGTGACGGTGCCCGTGCCGGGCAGCGCGAACACCACCCCGGCGTCGGGCCCGGCGACCACCCGCAACCGCCGGCCGCCGGTCTGCCCGGTCGTCGGCGCGGCCGTGCCCGGACCGGTGCCGAGGGTGACGTGCAGGACGGCGCCGGCTCGTACACCCGCATCCACCAGCGACTCGTCGGCGTCGAGAGAGCCGGCGGCCGTCGCCACCCCGACCTCGCCGGGCGTCGCGAAGTGCGCCGCCAGGGCCCGGGCCAGGTCCTCGACCCGCGCGTCCGGCTGCACCTCCGCGTGCAGCTCGTGCGCCGAACCGGACAACATCACCGTGACCGGGAACCGCACGCTTATGCCCCCTCCAGAACCGTTGCGCTGAGGAAACTCGACGATCTCCACCGCGCGCAACGGTCCTCCGGTCAGTCCGGGCCGCCGTTCGTTCCGCCGCGGCCGTGTTCAACTGAGGGGCGGCCGCCAGTCGAACATGCCCGCGGGCGGTCGAAGTGTGGGGTGGCGCTTCGTCGCGTATCTGAACCGTTGACTGCGCTGCCGAACAGGTCGAGACTGCCGGAGCCGGAAGGACTGGGGCGACGGCGACGGGGGCGGCGATGAGCGGCGACGAACGGATCGAACGGGCCAGGGACAGCTACGCGCGGGCGGTGTACGGCGGCGACCCGGGCGGGCTCGACGATGCCGAACGAGGACTGGACGCGGTCGAGGCCGACACGGCGCTGGCGCGCGGCCTGATCCTGCACGCGCGGTACCAGAGCGCCGACGCCGACACCGGTGCGGCGCCCGTCGAGGACCCTGCCGAGCTGCGGCTGTTCGAGCGGGCGCTCGAGCTGTACCGGACGCTGGGGGACACCCGCGGCGAGGCCGAGGCGCTGTTCTGGGTCGGTTGCGTGCACCAGTTCATCCGGCGCGACGACGAGGTCGCGGTGCCGCTCCTGGAGCGGTCCCGCCTGCTGGCGGAGCGGACCGGCGACAAACCGACCTGGTCCGAGGCGCTCCGGCACCTGGGCATCGCGGCGCACCGGGCCGGCCGGCTGGACGAGGCACGCGAGCTGCTGGAGGAGTCCTCCCGCCTGCGCCGCGAGATCGGGGCGCTGCCGGGCGTGGCCTCCAACATGATCGGGCTGGCCTACATCGCCGCCGCCCAGGACCGCCGCGCCGACGCGCTCGCCACCCTCGACGAGGCGTACGCCCTCGCCGGCGCCCACGGCGCCCACGCCATCATCCGTCACATCGAGCAGGCCCGGACGCAGGTCTGACGGGGCATGCGCGGCCCGCGGGCTGGGGTACGTGCCTGGTCGGATCGACGTTCAGTGGGTTTCTGGGCAGGGTTCGGACCGGTACGCATTTGTGCGCGCTGCAACTCCGCGTTCGACGGCTGGTCAGCGGACGATCTGTCATGTTCCCGGGGGTCGGCGTGGCCTTGCCAGTTCATCCGGTCCAGCCCCACGACGAGGGGCGGCCGGTCGGTGGCGTTGGTCTGCGTCTGCAGGTCCTCGGCCCGTTACGGGTGTGGCGGGACGGTGTCGAGCTGGACACCGGTCCCCGGCAGCAGGCGTATCTGCTGGCCTTGCTGCTGGCCCGGGTGGGCAGGCCGGTCAGCCCGAACGAGTTGATCGATCTGATCTGGGGCGACGACGTTCCCAGCAGCGCGCTCAACCTCATCCACAAGTACGTCGGCGCGTTGCGGCGGCTGCTCGAACCCGCGATCCCCTCCCGGAGCACCGGCTCATACCTGCACCGCCGTGGCAACACCTACCTGTTCGCGGCGCCTTCCGGCGGGTTGGACCTGGCCGCCTTCCGGGAGCTCGTCGAGACCGCGAAAGAGGCCCTGGCAGAGCATCGTCACGAAACGGCGCTTGATCGCTACGTCGAAGCGCTCGGCCGGTGGCAGGGCCGTGCGGGCGACGGATTCACGCATGGGCCGACCGCGTTGCCGATCTTCGCGGCCCTCGACGACGAGTTCCACGCCGCGTGCGCCGCAGCGGCCGAACTGGCGATGTCGCTGGGCCGGCCGGTGCCTGTGCTGCCGGCATTGCGGCTGGCCGCATCGATGGTGCCGTTCCATGAACCGGTGCAGGCAAGCCTCATCGCGGTCCTCGGCGCCGCGGGACGCCGTGCGGAGGCACTGTCGGCGTTCCGCACGGTCAGCGACCGCCTTGCCGACGAGCTCGGGGTCGAGCCCGGCCCGGCGCTGCGGGCCGCATATCTGCAGGTACTGGCGGAGCCTCCGACGTCGCCGGTCGTGACAGGTGCGGACGTCGGGGATGTCGGCGCGCCGGCGCCAGCGGCCGGGCTGGTCGGCCGGGCCGAGGAGCTCGCCGTCCTGCGGCAAGCCGTCGAGATGGCACGCACCGGCCGCTCGGCGCTCGCCATCGTCGAAGGCGAACCGGGCGTGGGCAAGACCCGCCTGCTGCAGGAAACCGCCGCCGAGGCGAGCCGGCTCGGCCAGTTCGTGGTCTGGGGTTCCTGCCTGGAAGGTGCTGGAACACCGTCGATGTGGCCGTGGGAGCAGGCGCTCCGTCCGATCCTCGACAGCCTGCCGGCGCCGTTGCGGGAGAAGTGGCTCGCCAGTGATCTCGGCGGTCTCCTCGAACCGCGAAACGACAGCGCGGCCGCGCCGACGGTTCCTGACAGCGGCGCCCGGTTCCGCCTGCTCGAACAGGTCGTCGCTGTGGTCGGGCAGGCCTCGGCGCAACGGCCCACGCTGCTGGTCCTCGATGATCTCCAATGGGCTGACACCGCCTCGCTCCAGCTGTTCGGCCACCTCGTGGCCCGGCTACCCGCCGGCACGGTGATCATTGGCGCGCTCCGTGATCGCGCACCCGTGCCCGGCTCTGACTTGTCGCGGGTCCTGGCCGCGGCCAGCCGGCTGCCGGATCACCGCAGGATCCGGCTCGGCCCGCTCGGCCTGACCGAGGTGACCGAGCTCATCCGCCGCGAGATCGGCCAGGACCCGGGCGCTGATGTCGCCCGCGGCATCCATACCCGTACGGCCGGCAATCCGTTCTTCGTCCAGGAGCTGTCCCGGCTCCTGAGCGACGGCGGCTCGCTGCGCGACGGCGAGGCAGCAGTGCCGGCGGGGGTACCGGCCACCGTACGAGACGTCGTCCGCGACCGGATGGCCGGTCTCGACGACAGCGCTCGCGACCTGCTGCGTGTCGCCGCGCTCATCGGCCGCGACGTGGACCTCGCCCTGCTCGCCGCCGCAGGCGGCGTCGACATTGCGGACTGCCTCGAACGCCTCGAACCGCTGCAGGCGCTCGGTCTGCTGGAAACCAGGCCGGAAAGCCCGCACTCGCTACGGTTCGCGCACGACCTGGTCCGCGAGTCGGTCACCGAGACCACGACGCGGCAGCAGACCGTCCACCTGCATCTGCTGGTCGCCGACGCCCTCGAACGCACCCATGTGGACGACGAGTCCGTTGCCGAACGCCTCGCCTACCACCTCTGGGCCGCCGGCCCGCTCGCCGACCCGGCTCGCACCGCGCAGGCACTGGCCCGTGCTGGGCGACGCGCGGCGACCAAGCTCGCGTTCACGGCCGCCGGTCGGCACCTGGAATCGGCCGCCCAACTCGCGCGCACGGCCGGCCTGCGGGACCTGGAGCTGTCGGTGCTGTCACTACTCACCCTTGTTGCCAGCCGGCACGGGGGATATCGCGGTTCGACGTTCGACCTGCTGGAGCGGGCCGAGTACCTGGCCCGCATGCTCGGCCACGAGACGGAGGCCGTCCGCTTTCTGTTCGCTCGGATGGTGGGGGCCTTCACCTCGATCGAGCAGGACCGTGGGAGGTGGGCTCGCCGAGTGTACGAGCAAGGACAGGCGTCCGCCGACCCGATCATCCAGGCGTACGGTCGGCACGCCTGGGGCCTGTACCAGTGGGACATCGGCAACATCGCCGAGGCGTACCGCTGCTTCAGCGCGCAAGGCCACACCAGCCCGCATCATGGTGCCGGCGACCTCCGACCGTGGAAGGTGCCGAATGAACAGCTCGGTTGGCTGGCCGTGATCACGGCGCTGCACGGCGATGTCGAGACGGCACGGTCCGCGATCGACAAGGCGTACCTAGCCGACGAAGACCTGTACGCGATGTCGGCGTGGGCCTACTACCACACGATGGCGGCCTCGATGGCCGGTGACGCGCGATGGGCGATGCGGGCGGCCGAGCGGTGGATCGCGGCCGGCGCCGACCGCTCCGGCGTCGCGCAGGAGCACTACATCCGGCTGGACTGGCACTGGGCCTGTGCGGTCACCGGCGACGACCCGGCCGGCAAGGCGGCAGAGGCCGAACAACTCCTGGCCGCGACTCTCCTCGACCCGCCGCGATGGGGCATCGCGTACCACTACGGACTGATCGCCGAGATGTGGCTGGCCGCCGACCTGCCCGACGCGGCCGCAACCGCCCTTGACCGAGCCGACCAGGCTCTCACGACCTACGGCCAACGGTTCGCCGAAGGGCTCCTGCTGTTGCTGCGCGCGCGCCTGCTGCACGCCCGCGGCGAACCCGTCGACGTCGTGCGAGCCGCCGCCGAAGCGGCCCGCGCCCGATCGGACGAGCGCGGGGTCTATCTCTTCGCGCGCCGCTCCGAGCGGTTCCTGGCCGAACTCGACCAGGAATCGCCGGACATCTGATCGCGCGCCGGCGGTTCGATGACCGCTCGGGACGCGGCCGTCACGGGGCGCGCAGGTACGCGACGCCGAACAGGTCGTCGGTGAGGGAGCCGGCCGGGTTGTGGCAGTACACGTCGACGGTGAGCTGCGGCGGCGTGCTGTAGGAGTTGATCGCGCCGAGGTGGCAGTACGCGGCGCCGCGCCCGACGACCTGCACGCTGTCGCCGAACTTGCCGATGGTCGGCCACGTCAGCCGGTACCAGCCGAGCTTCATCCGGACGACCGACGGCCGGTCGCCGTTGCTGGCGTACGAGCGGGCGGCGTCGACGGCCGGGTTCGCCGGGTCACCGGTCGTCATCGCGTACGCCGCCGGCGTCCCCGCGTCCCGGTGCAGACCGGTGCCGCGCAGGTAAGACAGGACGAAGCCACTGTCGGCCGGGGTCGGGCCGCCGATCGCGAAGCAGGACACCGGCAGCCGCACCCCGCCCGCCGCCGGGACCGGGTCGCCGGCCGAGCACCGGGTCGCGCCGCCGCCGAACGGGGTGAGCTGGACGTAGCCGCCGCCGTCGGTGACGCCTTCCAGCAGCACCTGATACCGGCCGGGTCCGTCGCGCTGGACCTGGTTGCCGCGCCCGGCCGGGTTGAACGTGCCGGAGTTGGCGATCGTCCCGCCGCCGCTGCCCTGGTACCGGACGGTGGCGTACGTGCCGGCGCCGGCCTGCGGGGCGGCGAAGAACAGCGTGAAGTACCAGTCGGCGGGCGCTCCGGTGCGGTCGAAGCAGCGCACGTCGACGACCTCGTCGGGGCCGTCGGCGCGGTACCCGGCGATCCCGCACACCCGCCCGTGATAGTCCGTGCGGTAGGCGGTGCTGTGCGCGACGCCGACGTTCGCGGCGACGTCGGGCATCCGGACGGTGTACTGCCCGGGGCCGGTGCGGGTGACCGTCGCCTCGTGGCCGATGCGGTTGGGGAACCCGGCCCCGGTCGTCCACTGCGTGCGCGAGTCCACCTTCGTCGGGGTGCCCATCGGCGCCTCGTCGCCGCGGGCGAGGTTGACGTAGACGTACCCCCAGACGGGCGCGGCGACGGTCGGGTTGCCGGGGTCGGCCGGGTTCTTCACGACCGGGGCGGGACCGCTCGGCGGCGGCGGGAAACCGCCCGGTGGGACACCGCCGGACGGCTGCAGGCCGGGCGGTACGGGTTCGGTCGGCGCCACGCCGGACGGCACGACCTCGGACGGGCTCGGCGACGCCGGCCCCTGGGAGGGCGGCAGGGTCGTCGCGCCCGGCGTGCCCGTCGCGGCGGATGCGGTGGGCGAGGCGCTCTTCGCCGGCCGGGCGACCGCCTGGTCCGGTGCCGGCGGGGTCGAGCCGGCCACGACGGCGGTGGTGACGGCGGCCGCGACGAGCAGCGCCACCCCACCGGCCACGGCCGGGTTCTGCTGGACCGCGTCCGCGACCCGCCCGAGGCCCGGGGTCACGCGCGCGACGGAGTACAGGCGGACGGCGAACGACGACGGGAGCTGCGGGATGCCGGTCGTGCCGGAGGCCTGCGGCGCCGGGTCGGCCGCGCGTCCGAGCACCGGTGCCGCCGCCACCATCACGGTCGAGCCGGAGCCCGCGGCGGTGTGCTCCGCGACCGGCTCCAGCCGGCCGGTCCCGGACCGCGCCGAGGTCAGGTCCTGCCTGCCGCGGCCGGACCCGCGCCGCCTGCGCCACGGGAACCAGCGCACGGCCGGTGGGGTCGCCGCGTCGGACAGGTGCTGGCCGCGCAGGAGCCGCTCGCGTTCCCTGCCGTCCAGGGCGGCGAGGGCGGCGTGCAGCGGCGCGGGGACCTCCACCTGCGCGGCCGCGACGAACGCCGGCGCCGCGAGGCGCTCCGGGTGCCGGGCGACCAGGCGGACGATGACCTCCTCCAGCGCGGGACGGTCGGCCGCGGCCCGGGCCAGCACGGTCAGGACCTGGCAGGCCTGCCGGTCGGTGAGGTGGGGCACGACCGGGTCCAGGACGGCCGGATGCTCCTCCACGACGGTGCCGACGAGGTGCTCGTGCAGCCGGTCGGGCTGCGGCGCCGACCAGTGCCAGCCGGGCCCGCCGTACAGCTCGCCGAGCCACTGCGCGGCGGCGACCCGGGTGGCCTCCGGTTGGTCGGCCAGCTCGGCGACGTGGTCGAGGATGGCCGACGGCTGCTCGGGCGCACCCCACGACCGGGTCCGGCGCGGCCGCCAGCCCAGCTCCCAGGACCAGCGTCGACCGGTCGGCTGGGGTTCGCCCCGGTACGCCCGGACGGTGCACAAGGTCGCGACGGCCACCACCCGGCGGCGGGTCTGATCGACGAGGCCCAGGCCGGGCAGGCGGTCCGCGCGGGCGTTCCAGTAGCCCTCCTCGTGGCCGAGCAGCACCTGCTCGGGCCGGTCCTGCGGGGCGGCCGTCCGACCGTGGGTGACCGTCCGGCCGTGGGCGGCATCGAGGAGACCGGCCAGCGCCGCCATGTGCACGGCCAGGATGTTGCCGTAGCCGGCGCCGGACAGGTCCGGCACGGGGATCCGGCCGGCGACGGCGGCCCAGTCCGGCAGCTGCCCGGCCGCGCCGAGCCGCTCGGCGAACGCGGCCGCCGCCTCGGCGAAGAGGACCTCCCGCGTCTCGGCGTCGCTCGTCTCGGCGTCGCTCGTCTCGGCGTCGCTCGTCTCGGCGTCGCTCGGTTCGGCGTCGCTCGGCTCGTGGGAGACGGCATCGCCCGCATCGGCCAGCGGGCCGAGTGGCTCTTCCAGCCCGGCGTCCGACGGGGTCGCGGCAATCAGCGCGGCGAACGGCCGGCTCCTGGCCTCCAGCTCCCGGAGCCAGTCGCCGTTGGCCCTGGCGACCAGCAGCAGCCGCACCGGCGAATCACGGGGCAGCCGCTCAGCCAGCCGGCCGAGCTGCTCGCGCCGCGGCTCGGCGTGGTCCACCACGACCAGCAGCGGCACGTCGACGGCGCGCAGCTGCTCGTAGGCGGTGTCCAGGACGTCGTCGGCGAGGGTGAGCACCGCCCAGCCGGCGTGCGAGGCCCGCCGGGCCAGCTCCCGCGCCAGCCGGGTCTTGCCCTGGCCGCCCGGTCCGGTCAGCAGCCGCACGGGCCGCCGGTCGGACTCCGCGCACCATTCCAGCAGCCGGGACAGGACCTCCTCCCGCCCGCGGAACGGCACCACCTCCGCCTCGGGCCGCAGCAGCCACGCGGGCGTCACCGCCCCCGCCGGCTGGTGCTGCAGGCCGGCGAGCTCGGCCGGCTCGAGCAACGGCCGGCGGCCGGACTCACCCCAGAGCAGCGCGGCGAAGGCCGGGTCGGTGACGAGGCGCTCGACCTGGACCGCGGTGACCCGCCGCCCGGCCGGATCGAGCGGGTCCGGCACGACGACCCCGACGAGCAGACCGTTGACGAACAGCCCGGCGCCGCAGACATCCGGCGGGCCCTCGTCCAGGTCCACCCGCTGCGACCTGTGCAGGCCCACAGTGGTCATCGTCCCCGACGGGCGCGACCGGACACCGGTCCGGTCGGAGCCATGGACGACCGGCACCCCGACCTGCACGGGCAAACCGTCATGGGCGGTCACCAGCCGACCCCAGCGCAGCGGCGCGAGGCCCGCCGGTGGGGCCCACTCCGCGGCGGTCACCCGCAGCAGCGCGGCGCCGGACTCCGTGCCCGCCCACACCACCTCGCACTCGACGTCGCCCGCACCGTGCTCGTGCGGGAGCCGCACCCACGCGGTGGCGCCGGCGTCGCCGACCGCGTGCGCGGCGGTCAGCACCAGCCGGTCGGCGACCAGCAGACCCGAACCCTGACGGCGCGGCCCGGCCGGGTCCGGGCCGTGCACCTCGCACAGCCGGCGTTCGGGCACGGGACCGCCCGCCGCCGCGCCCGCCCCCGTGTAGATGCGGTCGCCGAAGTGCACCTCACCGGCGTGCTCGACGTAGTAGTTGTAGGTGCCGATCTGGGTGACGGTGCCCCGGTCGTCGGCGTTCAACCGCGGCCGTAGCCGAAGTGGACGTCGGCGGCGCGTTCGATGTACGTGCTGTGCGTGCCGTTCTGGATGATCGTCCGGCCCCCGACGGTCGCGACGGGCGCGGCCGCGACAGGCTCAGGCGCGGCCGGCTCCGGCGCGGGTACGTCCGCCGTCCCTTGCAAGGTCCCCGGCGTCCAGACCCAGGCGTCGGTCTCGGTCTCCTTCTCGTGGACGCGGACCAGCCGGAACTGCTCCTGCGGCAGCCCGCTGCGCCCGCTCTGCACCCAGTCGCGGTGCACGCCGGCGGCGAGGACGACGACGAGGCTCGCGGCCGGGGCGGCGGCCAGCGCCTCCCTCGCCGCCTGCGACGCGCCCAGCCGGGTCGCGCCGACGACGGGACGGCCGACGAAGCCGTTGTCGCCCGGCTCTACCAGCCCCTCGTCGGCGCCGACGCGCAGCCGGATCGGGCCCTCCGGACCCGCCCGCAGGTTGTTGCGGAGCAGGGCGGCGGCCAGCTCCAGGCAGAACCCCCCGACGACCCGCGCCACCCCGCCACCGGCCGGCACCAGCGCGAGCTCCTCGTCGCCCTTCGCCTGCCGGATCCACAGCCCGCGGTCGACGCCGGCCTCCGCCGCGGCGACGTCGAGCAGGTCGATCAGCCGTCGCTGGATCGCGGCCTGGGTGCGGTCGTCATGCCCGCCGTAGCCGACCACGTCAATCGATAAGCAGAGGTACCGGTCTATCTTGTCGGGCTGCGTCATCACGACTCTCCTCGGCAGGTCCGGTTCCGCGAATCCTAAACGCCGCCACCATCGGCAATCCCGTAGGAATACGGCTTGCGTCGCGCACCCGTTCAGTCCGTGGGAAGTGGATGATCCGGCACCATGCGCTGTGGACCGTCAATGCGTTCAACGGGGCTATAGACTGCCGCGGGGTGAACTCCGTGGCCGTCTCTCGAGGAGCCGCGATGGGCAGCGTGGGGCGCGGCGACGGCCCGTGGGCCGCCACGACGTTCCTCGGCCGCCTCGACGACCGTGACCGCCGCGACCTGCTGGCGGCCGGCGTCCGGCGGTCCTTCCCGCCCGGGCGCCGCCTGCTCGCCGAGGGCGACGACAGCCGCCACATAGAGCTGATCGAGCGGGGCTTCGTCAAGATCACCACCGTGTCGGCGGACCTGGCCGACGTCGTCCTCGCCATCCGCGGCCCCGGCGACATCGTCGGCGAGCTCGCCGCGATCAGCGGCAACCAGCGCTCGGCGACGGCCACCACCTGCGGTCGCGTCGTGTCCGTGGCGGTGCGGCGCCTTGAGTTCGAGGCGTTCCTGGCCGCCCATCCCGCGGCCGCCGCCCGGCTGACCCAGGCCGTGGGGGAGAAGCTGCTGTGGGCCAACCGGCGCAGGTCGGACTTCGCGGGCTGTCCGGCCACGGTACGGGTCGCGCGGGTCCTCTTCGAGCTCATCCCGATCTGCGGCCGCCCGCACGGCGACGGCGTACGGATCGGCATCAGCCTCACCCAGCCCGAGCTCGCCTCGATGATCGGCGGCAAGGAGTCCACGGTCCACAAGGCGCTCCGGGAGCTGCGCGCCGCCGGCATCATCGCGACCGGCTACAGCGAAATCACCGTCATCGACCCCGGTCAACTGGACAAACTCCGAAACTTCGAAGAACCCGGATTTCCACCGGATCCCTGAGCGCCGGCCGCCCTTTCATGAAGTGACCGCGTCACTTCAAGGAGGGGCAAACCTGTGAAACGCCGAATCACCAAAGTCGTCGCCGCATGCGCCGCGACGCTCGCCACCGCCGCCCTCGGGATCGTGGCGGTGCCCACGGCCGCGCACGCGTCACCCGCCACCGCGCTCCAGCGCTGCCTCAGCGCCGGCGTGCCGAACGTGGACGTGACGATCACCCACCCCGGCAACGTGAGCAGCGTCGGCTACCCGAACGTCGCCAACCAGTGGAACGTGATCTACCCCGGCGACGTCATCAACATCATCAGCGGCGGCAGCGTCCGCTACGACTTCTGGGGCGCTTCGACCGGACCGGCCGGGCTGTCCGGCCAGTACGGCGACGCGAGCTTCCCCTTCCCCGGCTACCCGAAGGTGGCCTCCGTGATCAGGTTCAACAACAACCCGGCGGGGTGGGTCGGCAACCCGGACCTGACGGTCAACTGGGGCGGCTGCCACCAGTGGACCAGCCCCTACCCGGTGCGCGTCGGGTTCTACGTCAACGACAACAACCTCGGCGACAACGGCGGCGCCTGGAGCTACCGGATCCTGCACTACTACCCGTGACCGTCCGCCGACAGCGCCTTCGAGCGGGTAGGCCCGCTCGAAGGCGCTCACGCGGGGCGCCCGACCTGTACCGGGACCGCCGCGCGGTCGTCAGCAGCGTGGCACGCCGGGGATGAAGCCGTCGTAGCCGGTGAGGACGTAGGCGTCGGCGATGAACCGGCCGGAGCCGATCCGGTCCCAGATGTTGCTGGTGCCGTACGTGCCGTCGACCGTCGTGCCCGTCGTCTGGCAGCCGATCGTCACTGCGGCACCGTCGGCGACAGTGTCGACGGGGGCGTAGTTCGTGCCGGGGCCGGACCGCACGGTCAGCGGCGTGCCGGAGGTGTTCACCGTGCCGTTGGCGGAGCCGGACGGGCACCCGTTGTCGCTGGTGTAGTTCTTCGTGCCCCAGTACAGCGCCTGCGTGCCGTTGAACTTGATCTTCACGGCGGTGCCGCCGGAGCGCTGCTCGTAGTGCAGGTGGGGTCCGGTCGAGCCGCCGGTCGTGCCGACGTAGCCGATGACCTGGCCGTAGCGGACGGTCTGGCCGACGGACACGTTGAAGCGGCTCAGGTGGGCGTAGTAGGTGGTGTACCCGCCGCCGTGGTCGATCCGCACGTACTTGCCGTAGCTGGTGTTGCCGAGGTCGGTCACCCGGTCGACGGTGCCGGACGCGCTGGCCACGACGGGGTCGCCGTCGTCGTTGGCGCGGTTGAAGTCGATGGCGTTGGCGGGGCTGTGGTCGGAGCGGGTCTGACCCGACCACACCTGGCCGCACGGGAACGGGACCTTGAACGTGGGCGCCGCGAGCGCGGCGGTCACCGGGACGACCGCGGCGGCGGCACCCACCATGACGGTGAAGGCGCGGATCATTGCGCGCCGGGACGGACGCAGATTCACCATGCGCCACACCATATCGTCAGATATCTATGAATACACCTAAAGGTTTCGGCAAGACATGAGCCACAACCATCGGTTGTACGTGTTTACGGTGTACCGGTGGACACGGAGGGGCTGCGGTCGTTCGTCCGGGCGGCCGAGCTCGGGCAGCTGCGGCACGCGGCGCTCGAGCTGGGGGTGACGCAGCAGGCGGTCTCGAAGCGGATCGCCGCGCTGGAGCGGGAGCTGGGCGTACGGCTGTTCAACCGCACCGCCCGCGGCGTGGAGCTGACGCCCGACGGGCAGGCGTTCCTGCCGCACGCCCGGGGGATCGTCGCGGCGGTCGAGCGGGCCGTCACCGCCGTCAGACCCGGCTTCCGGGCGCTGCGGATCGACGTGCTCGGGCTGCGCAGCGCGCAGGCGGTGGTGCTGCACGACTACTGGCGGTCGCACCCCGGTACGGACCTCGACGTGGTGACGCTGCGGGTCGACGACCCGCAGACGGCGGCCGCCGCCGTCGCGGCCGGTGACGTGGACGCCTCGTTCCGGACCGTCACCGAGCCCGGCGCGCTGCCCCACGAACTGCGGATGATCCACGCGTTCGACTCGCCGCTGGAGCTGCTCACCGGGCCGCGGCACCCGCTCGCCGCGGCGCGGGAGCTGACGCCGGAGCAGCTGCGCGGGCACCGGATCTGGGTGCCGGGAATCGCGCCGCGCAGCGAGTGGGCCGACTTCTACGACCAGCTGACCACCGCCTTCGACCTGCGCCTGGACGCGGCGGGACCGCACTTCGGCGACGAGGTCCTCCTGGACGTCCTCGCCGGGTCCGCGGACGTCGCCACACTCGTCGGCTCGCGCGACCGGTACATCTGGCCGACCGGCCACGACCTGCGCCGCATCCCCATCGTGGACCCTGCGATCGCCTACCCGATCTCGCTCATCCTGCCGCGGACCAACCCGCACCCGGGGCTCCGCGGGCTCGTCTCGCACCTCGACACCCTGCCGAAGCCCGCCGCGCCGGTCTGGCGACCGTCATGGCCCGTGGAAGGACCGCCACATGCCCGATGACCTGCTCATGCGCATCCGCAGCGCGGAGTTCCAGGCGATGTCCGAGCGGGTGCTGCGGGCCACCGAGCTCACCTCCCGCCTGAACGTCCTGCCGTTCGACGACGAGCGGGGCAAGGCGGAACTCTTCGAACAGATCCTCGGCCGGCCGCTGCCCGCGAAGGTGACGATCTACCCACCGTTCTACACCGACCACGGCCTGCGCCTGGAGCTCGCGGAGCGGGTGTTCATCAACCAGAACTGCACGTTCCTCGACTACGCCGGCATCCGGCTCGGCGAGCGCGTGATGATCGGCCCGAAGGCCACGTTCATCACCGTCGGCCACCCCGTCGACCCCGCACCGCGCCGGGAGTGGCTCACCGGCGCGCCGATCGACGTGGCCGAGAACGTCTGGATCGGCGCCGGCGCCACGATCCTGCCCGGCGTCACCATCGGCCGCGACGCCGTCATCGCCGCCGGCGCCGTCGTGGCCGACGACGTCCCGGCGGCGACCCTGGTGACCGGCCCCAAGGCCACCGTGCGCCGGCAGTGGCAGGGCTGAGGCGCGTACGGCGCGTGCCCGGGGCTACGGCCGCGGCTTTCGCGCGGCGACGGCGGTGGGCGCCGATGCGGCCGGGCCGGGCTCCATGGACGACCGGACCGTACGCAGGTTCGTGCAGACCACGACGCTGAGCATGAACACGCCGCACACGGCCTGCTCGACACGCAGCCAGGTCGGGAACGCGTTCGGCCAGGCGACGACGCCGGCGATGGCCGCCAGCACCACGATTGAGATGATGCGCAGCCGGCGGAACGAGCCCCGATCGCCGGTGGCCGCGCGGCGGGCCAGGAAGAGCAGCACCGCCGCGCTCGCCGCGACCAGCGGCGTACGGATCCAGACGGCCGAGGTGACGAGCGCCGGGTCGTGTCGCATCACCACCGCGGCGACGACGGTGGCCAGGCTGATCGTCAGGAAGGCGGCCAGCAGCTTGACGACGGTGTGCAGGTGGTCGTTTCTCATGCCGCCCAGCCTGCTTCCCGGGGGCGGGGCGAGGCATCGCCGCGCGGGTAGAAGTCGTCTCTCCACCCGCGGGTGGAGACGTGCCTCTACCGACGGGTCGATGCCGGCACGGCGGCACCCGTTTAGGGTCGAAGGGTGCAGACGGAGGATCCCGCGTTGACCCGTCTCCGGGTCGTACGGTGGATGCAGTTGCTGACGCCGCTGATGCTGGCGTGGTTCGTGTGGGCCGCGGCCACCGCCGATCCCGGATTCGGGTTGACCGGGATGCGGCTGATCGTGGTGCTGGCCACCGCCGTGTTCGTGACCGGGGTGTTCGGCCGCAACGCGACCACCGAGCTGCCGGTCCGGCCGGCGCATGTGGTCTTCGTCGGGGCGATGCTGGTCGGTTCGGTAGCGCTGGTGGCGGTGCAGCCGGGCGGTCCGGGCTCGGTGGCGGTGCTGGTCGCGGTGCTGTGCGCGGCGACGGCGCTGATGCCCGTCCGGGTGGCCGTCCCGGCGTTGATCGTGGCGTTCGTGGTGCTGGAGATGGTGGCCTCGATCACCGGGCAGGACTTCGGCTTCCTGGCCGTGCTCGCCGGGTTCGCCGTGCTGTTCGGCCTGCTGTACCTGGCGTTCCGGTTGGCCGAGTCGCAGCGGGAGACCAAGCGGCTGCTCGCCCGGCTGGAAGCGGGCCAGGCGGCGCTGGCCGAGGCGGCCGGGTTGGCCGAGCGGCAGTGGCTGGCCCGGGAGATGCACGACGTGCTCGCCCACTCGCTGTCCGGGCTGCTGCTGCACCTGGAGGGGGCACGGATGCTGATCACCGAGGATCCGACGGACCCGCGCGTGCCCGTCGCCGTCGACCGTGCCCACCACCTCGCCCGCACCGGCCTGGAGGAGGCGCGCCGGGCCATCGGCACGCTGCGCGACGACGACCTGCCTGGACCGGACCGGCTCGCCGCACTGGCCGAGCAGTTCACCCGCGATCAGGCCGTACCGTGCGACTTCGCGGTGTCCGGGGAGCCGCACTCGCTGAAACCGGAGGCCCGGCTGGCCCTCTACCGGGTGGCGCAGGAGGCGCTGACCAACGTGACCAGGCACGCGTCGCCGACGCGGGTCTCACTGCGGCTCGCCTACGAGCCGACGGACACCCGCCTGACCGTGGAGGACTTCGCCGCCCGCCCGCCCGTGATCCCGGCCGAGACCGACGGCTACGGGCTGACCGGCATGCGCGAACGGGCCGAACTGCTCGGCGGCACCCTCAGCGCCGGCGCCACCGGCCACGGGTTCCGGGTCGAGCTGGTGGTGCCGGCATGATCCGGGTGCTCGTCGCCGACGACCAGCGGGTGGTCCGCGAAGGGCTGACCATGGTGCTCGGGCTGATGAAGGGCTTCGAGGTGGTCGGCACGGCCGCCGACGGCGACGAGGCGGTCACGCTCGCCCGGACCCTGCGACCCGACGTCGTGCTCATGGACCTGCGGATGCCCCGCTGCGACGGGATCGAGGCCACCCGCCGCCTGCGCACCGAGGCACCCGAGGTCAAAGTGGTCGTGCTGACCACGTACTCGGACGACCGGTCGGTGCTGGACGCGTTCCGGGCCGGCGCCCGCGGCTACCTGACCAAGGACGCCAGCGGGGCACAGATCCACGAGGCGCTGCAACAGGTCCTGGACAACCACGCCGCCATCGACCCGGCCGTACAACGGCACCTCATCGACGCGATCGCCACCGCGCCGCCGCCACGGCCGACGTTCCCGGACGGCCTCACGCCCCGCGAGGCCGAGGTGCTGTCGCTGATGGCCGGCGGCCTGTCCAACGCCGAGATCGCCGCCCACCTGGTCGTCAGCGAAGGCACCGTGAAAACCCACGTCAACCACCTGTTCACCAAGATCGGCGCCCGCGACCGCGCCCAGGCCGTCACGTACGCCTTCCGCCACGGCCTGAACGCGTCATGAAGCTAGCCGGGCATCGCGTCGAACTGGTCGAGGTGCCCGGTCTCCAGGTGCGCGACGTGGCCGCCGGAGTCCATGGCGGCGTCGAGCAGCATGGCCAGGGAGGTGCCGAGCACCGGGACGTCGGCAGGGCCGTCGGCCAGGCGGAACCGGGGCGTGGACCGTCCGGGCTCGCCGATCTCCACCACCCGGCACAGCACCCAGTACGTGACCATCGTGGACATGTCGGTCGCCGCGGCAATGGTCCGGCCGTCGGCCAGCTCGATGAGGGTCTCGGTCCACAGGTCGTAGAGGCCGCTGTCGACGTAGCGGCGCTCGTCCGCCGGCACCAGCCGCCAGCGGCCGCCGAACAGCGTCGCGGAGCCGACGCGGTGGTAGAGCGCGATGACCTCGACGGGTGCTTCACCGGGCGCGTCCTGCGCCGGGGTGGTGTCGTGCTCACGCACGAGCCGGTCGATGACGTCGTCGATCTCGATGACCGCCGGCGCCACGTACCACCCGGCGACCGGCCGCAGCGCGCCGCCGGGGTCCTGGGCGACGCCGATGAGGCCGGCCTCCAGGGCCACCACCCGGTTGTCGCCGGAGACCCGATCGTTGACGTTGACGACCACACGCGACAGCGTGGCGGGGATCGAGGAGCTCTGGACGCCTGGTCCGGCGAACGGACGGCCGGGTTCGGCGGTCACGTCGCGGGGCTCGCCGATCGGGAGCTCCAGCAGCGGGTTCGGCACGTCGACCGCGACGTCCTTGAGGTACGGGTAGAAGCGGGCCGCCCAGCCGGTGATCACGTCGCCGCCGTACGCGTCGATCGGGTTGTAGATCCGCCGCCAGAACTCCGGGTCAGGGTCACCGGCCGAGGCCCGGACGAACTCGTCGGCGATCGGTGCGAGCGACCGGCACCATGTCTCCAGGCCGAAGCCGGCGATCGCGTCGACCCGCGCGCGGATGCGCCGCCAGTCCTCGACCGTGCCGGTCAGCGTGACGGAGGGGATGCCGCAGAGGCATTGCAGCCACAGCGAGAAGTACGGCGAGTAGACGTCGAGCAGCACCACCTGCCCCGCCGTCCGCTCGACGTCCGTGCTCGTGGAGAAGTCGCACTCGAACAGGTCGGCGTCGACGACCTCGGCGGCGAGCAGCTTGGCGAACGACCCGGTCAGGTGCGCCCATGAGCCGCTGTCGTGCGGCATCGGCCCGTCGATGGTCACGGTGAGCCGCTTCCTGCCGGTGTGCTGGACCAGCCGCGGGCGCAGCTGCTCGGCGTGCAGCCGGACGTGCTGGGCGACGCCGTGTGCGATGGTCAGCCACACCGCGTCGGGCGACAGCACCAGCGGCCGGTGGTCGGCGAACGCCCGGGCGACGGCGCTGAGCAGCGGGTGCACCCCGTCCGGGTCGAGCACCGGCAGCGCCGGGTCACCACCGAACGCCAGGGCGTCAGGAAACAGCCCGCCGAGCGGCCGCGTCGGCAGCAGCGCGCCGGCGGGCGTCACATCATCGACCGGAAACGTGATCACTCCCGAACCATAGCCACGTCCATGCGCTCGGATCTCGCCACCCGGGTCGGGGCTGTCGGCGGATGGCGGACTGTGTCACGGTCGTGGGCTCAGTCGTCCTCGATGTAGCCGGTGGCGGGGTCGACCTGGGCCAGGAAGCCGCGGATGTGCTCCCTGTGCTCGTCGGGTGACAGGTTCGGGGTCGGGCTCACGCCGAAGCCGTAGCCGGGGTTCGGCCCGCTCAGCCACGCGTAGTCGGTGCCGCCGAACTCGTTCGGGGTGAGGGTGAAAAGCTCTCCGTCGACTTCGAGCGTGAGTGAAGTCGCACCTTCGGTTACGGGGCACACGCCGGGCACGGCGTCCGGATCGCCATCACCGCTGTCTGGGTAGATCGCCTGCACGCGACCATCTTCCCGCGCCCGCACGCCCGGCGTTCCTGCTTTGAACCGGCCGGAAGCGGGAAGACTGCGGATTCCGGCGTCGAAGGGAGACGGCAGTGGCCAAGCGACGCAAGCTCGTCCGCACCTCACCCGATCGCGTCTTCGCGGTCCTGGCGGATGGCTGGATGTACGCCAGCTGGGTGGTCGGTGCGTCCCACATCAGGGACGTCGACGAGGGCTGGCCCGCGGTCGGGACCCGCCTGCACCACCAGGTCGGGCCGTGGCCGCTGCACATCACCGATGTGACCTCGGTGCGGGCGGTGGTCCCGGGCCAGATGCTCGAGCTGCACGCCCGGGCGTGGCCGATCGGCGCGGCGATGGTGCGGCTGGACCTCGAACCGGTCGAGGGAGGCACCCGGGTGACCCTGGCGTACGAGCTGACCGAGGGCATCGGCCGGTACCTCCCGCGCCGGGTCCAGACGGCGCTGCTCGGCCCTCGCAGCGCCGAGATGCTGTCCCGGCTGTCCGACATCGCCGTCCGGCGGCGGATCCCGGCCGTCTACTGACCCGGCGGCAGCATCAGCTCTAGGGATCAGGCGCTCGTTGTGCCAAGATCATGCCCGTGGCGATCGACCATGATGTGCGTGCGGGGGCGGACTGGGCCGTGGAAGTGCTGACGGCCGCAGGTTACCGCGCCGACTTCTCGCCGTCGTCGTTGTGGGAGGTCGAGCGGTTCCTGAACACGGAGGCGCCGGGCGGCCGTCCGCGCTCGCGTGGCCTGCTCGGCAAGGACCTGGACGTCCGGGTGGCCATGCTGGGCGGCTACGTCGGCGAGGTGATCCGGCGCCGGGTGGGCGGCACCTGGGTCCGCGACGGCGACCAGGCCGCCCTGGACCTGCCCGGCGGCGCCCGGATCTGGCCCGCGCAGCAGGTGATGCACCGCCTCGCCACCGGCGCCGCCGGCAGCCTCACCGCCTACGCGTCGGCAGCCGGCGCCGACCCGGGTCCGTCGACGCCGGTCCTGCAGTGCCGCTGCTGCGGTGCGGTGCCGGCCGCGGACACCAAGTTCCGCGCCGTCCAGTCCGTGCTGATCTGGATCGGCTACACCCGGGCCCCGGGCCCGTTCTGCCGCGACTGCGGCACCACCGTCTTCCGGGACCTCCAGCAGAAGATGTTCACATTCGGCTGGTACGGCATCTTCGCCGTGGCCGCGCCGATCGTCCTGCTGCTCAACTGGGCCGCCATGACGAAGGTCACCGCGCTGGCGGCACCGGCCGCGGAGGCGGGCGGTGCACCCGTCCGGCCGATGGACGCCGGCCGGCCGCTGCTGCGCAGGCCGCAGGTGATCGCCGGCATCCTCGCCCCGATCGTGCTGCTGACCGCCTTCGCGATCCACGCCCGTTCGACTGGCCCGTGACCGGGGGCCTGTTGCCATCGTCGCGGCCGGGCGAGGGCGACCGCGCGGTCGGCGTGGAGATCGACGGCGGCGTGTTCAGCGTCGTCGTGTGGATGTCGGACCCGAGCGACGCGTTCAGCAAGAAGGTCGCCGTCGAGGTGTTCCGCGCCGCCCGGCCGAAGGTCGCCTAACCGCCGGGCGCCAGGAACGGGGCCATCCGGGCGGCGAGCCACCGGGCGCCGTCGGCGGAGAAGTGCAGGCCGTCGACGCGCAGCAGGACGCCGTCGACGATGGGCCGGCAGGTGCCGCCCGGGCACACCGACTCCTGCAGCGTCGCCAGGGTCACGCCGGGCACCTCGTCCCGGACGGCGGCGTAGATCCGGTTCGTGGCCTCGGTCAGCGGGTCCGGCCCCGCCGTGCACGCCGGCGGGGCCGGGTCGCGCAGGCAGTCCGGGCCCGCCGGGACGAGCGGCAGCACGGCGATCAGCACCAGCTTCGCCCCCGCGCGCGTCACGGTCTGCGCGAACACCCGCAGGTGCTCGTGGACGTCGGCCTTCCAGCGGCTCGACAGGGGCTCGACCCGCTCGCCGTCCGGGGTGAGATGCGTGACGAGCTCCCACCGCGAGTACGCGACGACCAGATCGGGACGGTGCTCGTCGAGGAGCCGCCGGATGCGGGCCGGCGTCTGCGCCGCGCACTGCCGCATGAACGGCTTCGGCTCGGCGCCGTCGGTGTTGAGCAGGCCGGTGAGCCCGCAGCCGTTGTGGGCGGCGAGCACGTAACCCCAACCGTTGCGGGCGGCGAGGTCGGCGATGCCGGGGTCGAGCGACCGGGCGATCGAGTCGCCGACGACGGCGACGGTGCGGCCGGTCCCTTCGGGGCGGGTCCGGACGCAGATCGACGTCGTGTCGGGGCAGATCGCCCCGGTCGCGGAGCCGGCCGCGACCGCCTGCTCGCCGGCGGTCCGCGCGGCGTCGACCTGCTGCGCCTGGTAGCCGGTCGCGTAGGTGGTGGCGGTCACCGCGAGCGCCGCGCAGGCGGCGAGGGCCGCCACGGCCGCCGTGACGAACCTCGTCCCGGTCCGGCACGCGGCGCGGGGCCGCCCGCGCAGGACCGGACGCTCGACCAGCAGGTATGAGCCCGTCGCGAGCAACAGGGTGACGGCCACGGCGACGGCGGCGGTCCCGGGACCGGACAGGCGCCAGGGCAGCGCGTGCGGCGTGAAGGCGATGACCGGCACGTGCCACAGGTAGATGCCGTACGAGATGCGGCCGGTGCCACGCAGCGGCGCGGTGGCGAGCAGGCGGGCGACGGGCGTGTCGGGGGCGCTCTCGACACCCCAGATGAGGGCGGCGAAGACGACCGACGCCAGCGCCGCGCCGCCGCGGTAGTAGAACGGTGCCGCGTCGTCGACGAGCAGCATCAGCCCGGCGCAGGCGGCGAGCGCGAACGGCGTGACCAGCCGCGCGCCGGCGGCGCGCCGCCCGACGAGCGCCAGGGCCGCGCCGATGAGGAGCTCCTGGGCGCGGGCGTCGGTGCCCGCGTAGGCGCGGATCGGGTTGCCGGGGTCGTAGGTGACGGCCATGATCACTGCGCTGGCGGCGGCCAGCACGGCCAGCAGCGCGGCGGCCGTGGCGGGGCGGGGGCGGCGCCGGTAGACCGGCAGCAGCACCAGTGGCCACAGCAGGTACCACTGCTCCTCGACCGCCAGCGACCACATGTGCCGCAGCGGTGACGGCGCGGCGGTCTGCGTGAAGTACGACAGCGGCGCGGTGATGTCCTGCCAGTTGGCGTAGTAGCAGAGGGCGGCGATGAGGTCGCCCCGGCGGTCGGCCCACAGCCCGGCGGGTTCCCAGTGGCGGACGGCGACGGCGACCGCGGCGACCATCAGCAGCAGCGCCGGCAGCAGGCGGCGGCCGCGCCGGATCCAGAACGCGATGACGTCGACGGGACCGTTGCGGGCCTCGCGCAGGAGCAGGCCGGTGATGAGATAGCCGGAGAGGACGAAGAACAGGTCCACGCCGAGGAACCCGCCCGGCAGCAGCCGCGGGTCGAGGTGGTAGGCGAGGACGGCGGCGACGGCGACGGCGCGGAGGCCGTCGAGGGCGGGCCGCCGGTCCGTCACCGCGATCCGCTCAGCGCGTGCAGGATCACCTGTACCGCGCGGTCGATCGCGGTCGCGCAGTCGTCGAAGGCGTCCAGGGTCCGGTCCGGGTCGGGGATGTCGTCGGGCGCCACGCCGGAGCCGGCCGCGGACCGGGTGCGCCCGCGGCGGCGCACCGCGGCGGCGACCCGCTGCTGTGCCAGCGCGACCGGATCCTCGGGCAGGTCCGGGTCGGCGAGACCACCGTCCGGCGGGGCGAGGCGGGCGAACTCGTTGATGGTGAACGTGCGGCGGACGGCCGCGGGGTGCAGCGCGAGGACGTCGTCGCGTTCGCGGACGGTGGCGGTGAGCACGAGGTCCGCCCCGCGGATCGCGGCGGCGGTCAGCCGGCTGGTCGTGAACGCCGCCGGCGAGGCGCCCCGGGCGGTGAGGACCTGCGCGGTGTACGGGTGCATCGGCTGGCGCTCCCGTCCGCGGGTGCCGGCACTGTGGACGTGGAAGCGGTGGGACAGCGCCGGCGGCCACTCGGTGATGGCGCGCAGCGTCAGGTGCTCGGCGAGGACCGAGCGGCAGAGGTTGCCGACGCAGACGTACAAGATGCGGAACTGGCGGTCGGTGGCGGTGGTGGTGTTCACAGCCGGATGGCGATCTTCTCGCGCAGGCCGGTGAGGCGTCCGGCGAGCGTGCCGACGGAGGTGGCGGCGTGCCCGGCGGAGTAGGCGTCGTAGTAGTTGTAGGCGTCCTCGGTGTGCCGCGGCGTCATGTTCAGGATGAAGCCGAGCACGTCGACCTCGGCGCGCCGCAGCGCCGCGGTCGCCTTGCCGACCTGGTCCCGGCGGGTGTGGCCGTGCCGGACGACGAAGATCGCGCCGTCGCTGAGGGCGGACAGGACGATGGCGTCGGCGACGGGCAGGACCGGCGGGGTGTCGATGATGACCATGTCGTACCGGGAGCGCAGCTCGTCCAGCAGCCGCCGCATGTGGTTGGAGCCGATGAGCTTGCTCGGGTTGGGCGGGACCGGGCCGCTGGCCAGCACGGACAGGGACGTGTCGCCCCACGGCTGGATGACGTCGTCGAGGTCGGCCTGGCCGATCAGGACGCTGGTGAGGCCGGCGCCCGACGGCACGCCGAGGTAGCCGGCGGCCTGCGGGCGGCGCAGGTCCGCGTCGATGAGCAGGACGGAGCGGCCGGACTCGGCGATCGACAGGGCCAGGTTGCACGACGTGACGGACTTGCCCTCGGCGGGCACGGAGCTGGTCACCACGACGACCTTGGTGCGCTGGTCGGCGTCCATGAACTGCATGCTGGTCTGCACCTGGCGGTACGCCTCGACCTGGCGGCCGCTGGAGTCCTCCTCGGTGACGGCGGCGATGCCGGCCTGGTCCGGGTTGCGCGGGATCACGCCGAGCAGCGACGTGCCGGTGATCTCCTCCGCCTGCTCGGTGGTCTTGATCGAGGTGTCCATGGCGTGCCGGACGGTGGCGAGGGCCGCGCCGGCCAGCAGCCCGGCGAGCGTCGCCAGCGCCAGGTTGCGCAACGGCCGCGGCGAGACCGGCACGCCGGGCAGGTCCGCGGGGCTGACCACGCTGACGTGCACGGGTGAGGGGCTGCCGTCGGGGGTCGCCTCGAGGGTCGGGACGAGCCGGATGAACTCGTCGGCGACGGCGTCGGTGATGCGCTGCGCCTGCTGCGGCGAGGTGTCGGTGACTCGGATGGTCAGCAGGACGGTGTCCTCGAGCGTGTCGGTGCTGACCCGCGCGGCGAGGGCGTCCGGCGTGACGGCCAGGTCGAGCTTGTCGATGACGCTGCGCATGACCCGCTTGTCGCGCACGATCACCGAGTACGACTTCACCTTCTGCTGGGACAGCAGGTCGGCCTGGTAGGCCTTCGCCGCGTCGCCGCCGTCGGCCCACGCGGACACGAACAGCGTGGTTCTGGCCTCGTACCAGGGTGTCTGGCGGGCCGTGAGCACCATGCCGACGGCGATCGCGGCCAGGACGGTGGCGACCACGGACTTCCAGCGCTCGCGCAGCAGCGGCAGGATCGAGCGGAGCTCCAAGGCCGGGCCTCTTTCGGGTTTCATCGTGTGCGGGACGGTGTGCGGGCGGTCAGCGCACGCGCTGGGTCGCCGGTGCGGTCGGGGTGGGTACGCGCAGCAGCAGGCACACGGCGGTGGTGCCGGTGAGGGCGGCGATGCCGAGCCCGGCGGCGGCCGGCAGCTGACCGGCGCGCACCAGCAGGGCGAGGCCGCCGCAGAGTGCCGCCCCGGCGGCGAGCGCCGCGGCGACCTGCGCCGCCGACAGGCCGAGCAGCCGCAGGCGGTGGACCTCCGTGCCGGCCTTCAGGTAGCCGTGGCCGGGTGAGCGAGGCAGCTCGTAGGCGTCGGGGGCGCCGAGGA
>NZ_JBFANF010000035.1:0-92837 GCF_040674675.1 Dactylosporangium sp. NPDC049742
CCGGCGGGCCTGGATCCGGTTTGTCCCGGCGCACGGCCTTCGATGTCCGAGGACTGCGCCAGGTTGCCCAGGGACATCTGGCCGCGAGCCGAAACATCACGCGACGCAGCTCGTGCGTCACGTTCCGTCGAACCTGGATCGCCGTAAGCGGCGGAAGCGCTACTTTCCGTAGGAGTGGAAGCACGTTCGGTGGAAGCGGGGGCGGTTGAGGCGGCGCGAGCGGAGGCTGCGCGGTCCCGCCCGGAGCGCGCGGGATGGGCCAACGAGCACCTCCGGTCACGAATCGACGTCACGGACTTGACGTCGGGGATGAGAACGCTAACACTCTCGACATACAAGCGCGACGGCCAATGTAATCCAGGCCGGAGCGAGGTACCCCCACTGCCACACACCCCGGCGGTGGGGCGGCCCGCCCTTGAATGTGAACGTTCACTAGCTCTGGCGCAAGACACCCCGTGAGGAGAGGCGTAGTGCTGAAGAAGTGGTCCGCGGCCGTGCTCGGCGGTCTGCTGGTCGTAGGCGCGCTCAGCGCGTGCGGCGGCGAGAAGGAAGGCGACGCCGGCAGCGGCACGAAGAAGGACGACGGCAAGATCACGATGGGCTTCGCCCAGGTCGGCGCCGAGTCCGGCTGGCGGACGGCGAACACCAAGTCGATCCAGGAGGCCGCCACCGCCGCCGGTATCGACCTGAAGTTCTCCGACGCGCAGCAGAAGCAGGAGAACCAGATCAAGGCGATCCGCAGCTACATCGCGCAGAAGGTGGACATCATCGCCTTCTCGCCGGTCGTCGAGTCGGGCTGGGACACCGTGCTCAAGGAGGCCAAGGACGCCAAGATCCCGGTGATCCTGACCGACCGCGCGGTCGACTCGAAGGACACCTCGCTCTACAAGACGTTCATCGGCTCCGACTTCGTCCTGGAGGGCAAGAAGGCCGGCGAGTGGCTGGTCAAGGAGTACCAGGGCAAGACCGACACGGTGAACATCGTCGAGCTGCAGGGCACGACCGGCTCAGCGCCGGCCAACGACCGCAAGTCCGGCTTCGCCGACGTCATCAAGGCCGACCCGAAGTTCAAGGTCATCGCCTCGCAGACCGGTGACTTCACCCGCGCCAAGGGCAAGGAGGTCATGGAGGCCTTCCTGAAGGCCAACCCGAAGATCGACGTGCTGTACGCGCACAACGACGACATGGGCCTCGGCGCCATCGAGGCGATCGTCGCGGCCGGTAAGAAGCCCGGTGTCGACATCAAGATCATCACCGTCGACGCGGTCAAGGACGGCATGACGGCCCTGTCCGAGGGCAAGATCAACTACATCGTGGAGTGCTCGCCGTTGCTTGGCCCCCAGCTCATGGACCTGGCCAAGAAGGTCGTCGCCGGCGAGACCATCCCGCAGCGGGTGCTGACCGAGGAGTCCGCGTTCACCCCGGAGCAGGCGAAGGCCGCGCTGCCGAACCGCAAGTACTGAGAGGCGCAACCATGGGGACCGCAATGCTGAGCATGAGCGGCATCAGCAAGCAGTTCCCCGGCGTCAAGGCCCTCGAGGGTGTGGATTTCCGCCTGTACCAAGGGGAGATCCACGCCCTCATGGGTGAGAACGGCGCCGGGAAGTCGACGCTCATCAAGGTGCTGACCGGCGTCTACGACATCGACGAGGGCGAGATCACCCTCGAGGGCCGCCCGGTCCGGTTCGCCGGTCCGCACCAGGCCACCGAGGCCGGCATCAGCACCGTGTACCAAGAGGTCAACCTCTGCGCCAACCTCTCGGTCGCGGAGAACATCTTCATCGGGCGCGAGCCGACGAAGTTCGGCCGGATCCAGTGGGGCGTCATGCGGCGCCGCGCGACCGAGCTGCTCCAGCGCATGGAGCTCGACCTCGACGTCACCGCACAGCTGTCGACCTACTCCCTCGCCGTGCAGCAACTGGTCGCGATCGCCCGCGCCATCGACGTCGACGCGAAGGTCCTCGTCCTCGACGAGCCGACCTCCAGCCTCGACGCCGGCGAGGTCGCTCAGCTGTTCCGCATCATGCGGCAGCTCAAGGCGCAGGGCATCGCGATCGTGTTCGTGTCGCACTTCCTCGACCAGATCTACGAGATCTGCGACCGGATGACGATCCTGCGCAACGGCCGGCTGGTCGGCGAGCACCTCGTCGCCGACATCAGCCAGGTCCAGCTCGTCAGCCTCATGATCGGCAAGGAGCTGGCGCTGCTGGAGCGGCTCGAGGACGCCGGCAAGCGCTCGTTCTCGGGCGTCGAGGCGGTCGCCCAGGCGCACGAGCTGGGCCGCTCCGGCGCCGTCGAGCCGTTCAGCCTCACCATCCACAAGGGCGAGGTCGTCGGCCTCGCCGGCCTGCTGGGCTCCGGCCGCACCGAGCTGGCGCGGCTGTTCTTCGGCGCCGACAAGGCCGACAGCGGCCGCCTCGAGATCGACGGCAAGCCCGTCAACCTGCACGGCCCGCGCACCGCCATGGGCCACGACATCGCGTACTGCTCCGAGAACCGCAAGACCGAAGGCCTGGTCGAGGAGCTGTCGGTCCGCGAGAACATCATCCTCGCCCTGCAGGCGGCCCGCGGCTGGACCCGCCCGCTGCCCCGCCGGCGGCAGGACGAACTGGTCCAGAAGTACATCGACGCGCTGAACATCAACCCGAAGGACCCGGAGCTGCCGGTCCGCAACCTCAGCGGCGGCAACCAGCAGAAGGTCCTCCTGGCGCGGTGGCTCATCACCGAGCCGCGGCTGCTCATCCTCGACGAGCCGACCCGCGGCATCGACATCGGCGCCAAGGCCGAGATCCAGCGGCTGGTCGTCGAGCTCTCCGACGGCGGCATGGCCGTGCTGTTCATCTCCGCCGAGCTGGAGGAGGTGCTGCGCCTCAGCCACCGCATCGGCGTCCTGCGCGACCGGAGGCTGGTCACCCAGCTGGAGAACACCGACGCGGTCGACCTCGACCGCCTCACCGAGACGATTGCGAGCGGCACCTGATGGCGGCGATCACCAAGCACAGGCTGTTCTGGCCGGCGGCGATCCTCGTGCTGCTGCTCGTCACGAACGTGTTCTTCTCCGGCGGGTTCTTCAAGATCGAGCTCCGCGACGGTCACCTGTACGGCAGCATCATCGACATCCTGCGGGCCAGCGCGCCGCTGGGGCTCGTGGCGCTGGGCATGACGCTGGTCATCGCCACGGGCGGCATCGACCTGTCGGTCGGCGCCGTCGTCGCGATCGCCGGCGCGCTCGCCTGCCTGCGCATCAGCGAGCTGGACAACCAGAACAGCGTCGGCGGCGTCCTCGCGGCCGTCGGGCTCGCGCTCGTGCTGTCGCTGGTGCTCGGCGTCTGGAACGGGTTCCTCGTCGCCACCGTCGGCATCCAGCCGATCATCGCCACGCTGATCCTCATGGTCGCCGGCCGCGGCCTTGCCCAGCTCATCACCGACGGGCAGATCATCACGATCAACAGCGGCCCGTACAAGATGATCGGCGCGGGCTACTGGCTGGGCCTGCCGCTCAGCGTCATCATCGCCGTCGGCGTCGCGGTCCTCGCCGGCCTGGTCGTGCGCCGCTCGGCGCTCGGGCTGCTGCTGGAGTCCGTCGGCGGCAACGCCGAAGCCTCCCGGCTGGCCGGCATCAAGTCGCGCTGGCTGATCCTCATCGTCTACGTGTTCGCCGGGCTCTGCGCCGGCGTCGCCGGGCTGATGATCAGCTCCAACGTGTCCAGCGCCGACGGCAACAACGCCGGCCTGCTCATCGAGCTCGACGCGATCCTCGCCGTGGTCATCGGCGGCACCTCGCTGTCCGGCGGCCGGTTCTCGATCGCCGGCACCATCCTCGGCGCGGTCATCATCAAGACCCTCGACATCACGATCTACACCGTCGGCATCCCGCCCGAGGTGACGCTGCTGTTCAAGGCGGTCGTCGTGGTCGTCCTGTGCCTCGCCCAGGCGCCGAAGTTCCGCGAGAAGTTCCAGCGCCGCCGGCCGTCCGCGCCCGCCCCGAAGGCGCCGCAGAAGGTGGAGGTGACGGCATGACGACGTTTGAATCACTGCAGAAGCGGGTCATCCGCAGGCCGCAGCAGCGGCACATCCCGGTCCTGGCCACGTTGGCGCTGCTGTGCCTCATGTACGGCGCCGGCGTCGTACGGTACACCGGCTTCGACGACACCCAGATCGTCCTGAACGTCTTCATCGACAACGGATTCCTGCTCGTCGTCGGCGTCGGCATGACGTTCGTGATCCTGACCGGCGGCATCGACCTGTCGGTCGGCGCGGTCGTCGCGCTCACCACGATGATCTTCGCGTCGCTGGTGCGGGCCGGCTGGTCACCGATCGCGGTGCTGCCCGTGGTGCTGCTCGTCGGCGCCCTGATCGGCCTCGCGATGGGCTGCATCATCCACTTCTTCGACATCCAGCCCTTCATCGCCACGCTCGCCGGCATGTTCCTGGCCCGCGGCCTGTGCTACGTCATCAGCACCGAGGCGATCCGCATCGACAACGCGCTGTGGACCGAGCTGGCCGACTACAAGATCCGTTTCGGCGGGTTCCACATCTCGTGGAGCGTCGTCATCTCGCTCGTCGTGGTGCTCGTCGGCGCGTACGTCCTGGCGTACACCAGGATCGGCCGCAACATCTACGCCATCGGCGGCAACCAGCAGTCGGCGCTCCTCATGGGCCTGCCCGTCGGGCGCACGAAGATCGCCGTCTACACGATCAGCGGCGTCTGCTCCGCCCTCGGCGGCGTGCTGCTGACCTTCTACACGTCCTCCGGTTACGGCCTGCACGCCCTCGGCATGGAGCTCGACGCCATCGCGGCCGTGGTCATCGGCGGGACCGTCCTCACCGGCGGATCCGGCTTCCTGTTCGGCACCGTGCTCGGGGTCCTCGTGCTCGGCCTCATCCAGACCATCATCACGTTCGAGGGCACCCTCAGCTCGTGGTGGACCAAGATCGTCATTGGTGCGCTGCTGTTCGCGTTCATCGTGCTGCAGCGGGCCGTGGCGCGGAGATCACAATGACGAGATATGTAGTCGGGGTCGACTTCGGGACCCTGTCCGGCCGCGCCGTCGTGGTCCGCGTGGCCGACGGGGCGGAAGTGGGCACCGCCGTCCACGAGTACCGGCACGGCGCGGTCGAGCGGACCCTCCCGGCGACCGGCGAGGCGCTGCCCCCGCACTGGGCGCTGCAAATGCCGTCCGACTGGGTCGACGTGCTGCGGCACGCCGTCCCGGCCGCGCTGGAGGGCCTGGACGCCACGCAGGTCGTCGGCATCGCGACCGACTTCACGGCGTGCACGTTCCTGCCGGTGCTCGCCGACGGCACGCCGCTGAGCGACCTCCTGCCGGACCGCCCGCACGCCTACCCGAAGCTGTGGAAGCACCACGCCGCGCAACGGCAGGCCGACCAGATCAACGCGCTCGCCGCATCGCGTGGCGAGGCGTGGCTGCCGCGGTACGGCGGGAAGCTCTCCTCCGAATGGCAGCTGGCGAAGGCGCTGCAGGTCCTCGAGGAGGACCCCGACGTCTTCGCGCGGGCCGAGCGCTTCATCGAGGCCGCCGACTGGATCGTGTGGCAGCTGGCCGGGGTCGAGACCCGCAACGCGTGCACCGCCGGCTACAAGGGCGCCCACCAGGACGGCGGCTACCCGCCCCGGGACTACTTCGAGGCGCTGCACACCGGCTTCGGCGCGTTCCTCGACAAGACCGACGGGCCGCTGTCACCGCTCGGCGGGCTCGCCGGCCGGCTGACGGCCGAGGCGGCCGCGTGGACCGGGCTGCCGGAGGGGATCGCGGTCGCCGTCGGCAACGTCGACGCGCACGTGACCGCCCCGGCCGCGCAGGCCGTCGACGCCGGGCAGCTCGTCGCCATCATGGGCACCTCCACGTGCCACGTGATGAGCGGCGCGACCCTGGCCGACGTGCCCGGCATGTGCGGCGTCGTCGCCGACGGCATCATCCCCGGCCTGTACGGCTACGAGGCCGGACAGTCCGGCGTCGGCGACATCTTCGGCTGGTTCGCCGGGTTCGCGTCCGCGGACCACGACCAGCTCACCGCCGCGGCCGCCGAGCAGCGCCCCGGACAGCACGGCCTGGTCGCGCTCGACTGGCACAACGGCAACCGCTCCGTGCTCGTCGACCACCACCTGTCGGGCGTCATCGTCGGGCAGACCCTCGCCACCCGCCCCGAGGACGTCTACCGGGCACTGATCGAGGCGACCGCCTACGGCACCCGCACCATCGTCGAGACCCTCGAGACCGCCGGCGTGCCGGTGACCGAGTTCATCGCCGCCGGCGGGCTGCTCAAGAACACGTTCCTCATGCAGCTCTACAGCGACGTGCTGCGCCGCCCGATCAGCGTCATCGACTCCGAGCAGGGGCCGGCGCTGGGCTCGGCGATCCACGCCGCGGTCGCCGCCGGCGAATACCCGGACGTGCGGGCCGCCGCGGCGGCGATGGGCAAGGTGAAGCGGGCCGTCTACACGCCCGACGACGCAGCCGCCGACGTCTACGACCGACTCTACGCCGAGTACCGGCAGCTGCATGACTACTTCGGCCGCCCCGGTGGCAACGAGGTCCTGCACCGCCTCCGCGCGCTGCGCGAGGAGGTGGCCCAGTGATCTCGAAGCTCCGGCGGGAAGTCTGCGACCTGCACGCCGAGCTGATCCGCTGGGGCCTGGTCACCTGGACGTCGGGCAACGTGTCCGCCCGCGTCCCGGGCGCGGACCTGCTGGTGATCAAGCCGTCGGGGGTCTCCTACGACGACCTGACCCCCGAGGCGATGGTGGTCTGCGACCTCGACGGCAAGCTCGTCGAGGGGGACCGGTCCCCGTCGTCGGACACCGCGGCGCACGCGTACGTGTACCGGCACATGCCGCACGTCGGCGGGGTCGTGCACACGCACAGCCCGTACGCGACGGCGTGGGCCGCCCGCGGCGAGCCGATCCCGTGCTCGATCACCGCGATGGCCGACGAGTTCGGCGGCGACATCCCGGTCGGGCCGTTCGCGCTGATCGGCTCCGACGCGATCGGCCGCGGCATCGTCGAGACGCTCACCGGGCACCCGTCACCGGCGGTGCTGATGCTGCAGCACGGCCCCTTCACCATCGGCGCCACCGCGAAGGCCGCCGTGAAGGCGGCGGTCATGTGTGAGGACGTCGCCAGGACCATGCACTTCGCCCGGCAGCTGGGCGCCGTCGAGCGGCTGCCGGACCAGGCCGTCGCCTCGCTGCACGACCGCTACCAGAACGTCTACGGCCAGCCGCAGGGCGGGCAGAGGAGCACAACATGACGCACGAGGTCTGGTTCCTGACCGGCAGCCAGGGGCTCTACGGCCCCGAGACGCTCGACCAGGTCGCGGCCCAGTCGAGGCAGATCGCCGCGACGCTGGACGAGTCGCCGGACATCGCGGTGCGCGTGGTGTGGAAGCCGGTGCTCACCAGCGCCGGCGACATCCTGCGGATCTGCCTCGAAGCCAACGCCGACCCGTCGGTCGTCGGCGTGGTCGCGTGGATGCACACCTTCTCGCCGGCCAAGATGTGGATCTCCGGGCTCGACGCGCTGCGCACCCCGCTGCTGCACCTGCACACGCAGGCCAACGTGGCGCTGCCGTGGGCCGAGATCGACATGGACTTCATGAACCTGAACCAGGCCGCCCACGGCGACCGCGAGTTCGGCTACATCCAGTCCCGGCTCGGCGTGGCCCGCAAGACCGTGGCCGGGCACGTCACCGATCCGCGGGTCACCGCCCGCATCGGCGCGTGGGCCCGCGCGGCTGCCGGCTACACGGAGATGCGGTCGCTGCGGCTGGCCCGCTTCGGCGACAACATGCGCGACGTCGCCGTCACCGAGGGCGACAAGGTCGAGGCGCAGCTGCGCTTCGGGGTCTCCGTCAACACGTACGGCGTGAACGACCTCGTCGAGGCCGTCGACGCGACCCTCGACGCGGACGTGGACAACCTCGTCAAGGAGTACCACGACACGTACCGGGTGTCGTCGTCGCTGAAGACCGACCGGGCCGAGTCGCTGCGCTACGCGGCCCGGATCGAGCTCGGCCTGCGCGCGTTCCTCACCGCCGGCGGGTTCAAGGCCTTCACCACCAACTTCGAGGACCTCGGCGGGCTGCGCCAGCTGCCGGGCCTCGCGGTGCAGCGGCTCATGGCCGACGGCTACGGCTTCGGCGGCGAGGGCGACTGGAAGACCTCCGTGCTCGTGCGCACCTTGAAGGCGATGGCACCCGGCGGTGGCACGTCGTTCATGGAGGACTACACGTACGACCTCACGCCCGGCAACGAGGTCATCCTCGGCGCGCACATGCTGGAGGTGTGCCCGAGCATCGCCTTCGACACGCCGTCGTGCGAGATCCACCCGCTCGGCATCGGCGGCCGCGAGGACCCGGTGCGGCTGGTCTTCGACGCCACGCCCGGCCCCGCCGTCGTGCTCGGCCTGGCCGACCTCGGCGAGCGCTTCCGGCTCGTCGCCAACGAGATCGACGTGGTCACGCCGACCGCGCCGCTGCCGAAGCTGCCCGTGGCGCGGGCGGTCTGGAAGCCGCGGCCGGACCTGTCGACGTCCGCGGAGTCGTGGCTGACCGCCGGCGGCCCGCACCACACGGTGCTGTCGTTCGCCGTCGGTACCGAGGAGCTGACGGACCTGGCGGACATGACCGGCACGGAGCTGCTCGTCATCGACGCGGACACGACGGTCCGGCAGTTCGCCAAGGAGGTCCGCTGGAACCAGGCGTACCATCGCCTCGCGAGGGGGTTCTGAAATACGGGTGCGTTCCGTTTACGGAACTGGTGAGGTGGGTGCATGACCGTACGAATCAGGCACATCACCGTCGACTGCGCCAAGTGCTACGACCTGTCCCTGTTCTGGGCCGCCGTCACGGGTTTCCGCGAGGACCCCGCCGACCCGAACCTGCCGGAGCACACCGAGGCGGCGCTGAACGCCCCGGACGGCTCGACGGGGATGCTGTTCATCCAGGTGCCGGAGGGCAAGACCGGCAAGAACCGCATCCACCTCGACCTCCAGCCCACCGACGCCTCCAGGGACGAGGAGGTCCAGCGCATCCTCGGCCTGGGCGCCACGCTGGTCGCCGACTTCCGCAAGGACGACGGCACCGGCTGGGTCACCCTGGCCGACCCCGAGGGCAACGAGTTCTGCGTGGAGCGCAGCGCCGCCGAGCGCGCCGCCGCCTGATCGTCCCTGCGCCGTTTCTTGCGGGCGGCGCAGGGACTTTGTTACTCGCGGGTTGCATTGCCGGTCGTTCAGGGCGGACGATGCTGCCATGCAGCGCGAGGAGCACAGCCTCACCGGAGGCGGCGGGGTCCGCATCGTCTACGACGCCTGGACGCCGTCGAACGTCGAGGGGGTCGTCGTGCTCTCCCACGGCATGGGGGAGCACGCCCGGCGGTATGACCACGTCGTGGCCCGCCTCGGCGAGCTCGGCCTGGCCGTCTACGCGCCCGACCACCGCGGCCACGGCCGCTCCGGCGGGAAGCGGATGTACCTGCGCAGCATCGACGAGTACACCGCCGACCTGCACCTGCTCTTCGGAGAGGTCGCCGCCCGTCACCCCGGCCAGGCGCCGTTCCTCATCGGGCACAGCATGGGCGCCATGATCGCGCTCGCGTACGCCCTGGACCACCAGGCGTCGCTGCGCGCGCTCGCCCTGTCCGGCACGCCGGTCGTCCCCGGCTCCGGGATCGGCAAGCCGGCGATCGCCGTCGCGAAGGTCCTCGGCCGGATCGCGCCGGCGACCCCCGTCCAGGCGCTGAACTCCGCGTACATCTCCAAAGACCCGGCGGTCGTGGCCGCCTACGACGCCGACCCGCTCGTCTACCACGGCAAGGTCCCCGCGGGCATCGGCGGCGCCATGCTCACCCAGATGGCCGTGTTCCAGCGCCGCCTGCCGTCGCTCACCCTGCCGACCCTGGTCCTGCACGGCGCCTCGGACAAGCTCGTCGACCCCGCCGGCAGCCGCCTCATCGCGGACCGGGCCGGCTCCCGGGACCTCACCCTGCACATCTACGACGACCTGCACCACGAGGTCTTCAACGAGCCCGAGCAGGACCGCGTCCTCGACGACCTGATCGGGTGGCTGAAGACCCACTGAGGAATGCGCCGGGCCCTCGCGCAGTTGATCCCTTCCATGGACGACGTCATGACCGAGTACCGCAGGGGAGTCCTCTACTTCGACGCCGGCGACCCGATCGAAGCCGCGAAGATCCTCACCACCGTCCTGGACCAGGAGCCGGGCAACGCCGAGGTCCGGCTGTGGCTGGCCCGCGCCTACTTCGCCTCGGCCCAGCTGCACCGCGCCGAGACGCACCTGCGCGCCCTGGTCGACCGCGACCCGACCGACCACTACGCCCACCACCTGCTGGGTCGCACCCTGGAGCGGCAGAACAAGCCCCGCGAGGCCCTGCCCTACCTGCGCCTGGCCGCGGCGATGTCCACCGTCCCCGACTACTCCGACGCCGTCCGCCGCGTCGAGTCCGCCTGCTCCCCCTGACCCCGGCCCGTCCCACCGCCCGGTCCTGCTCAACCCCACTTGGGGAGGAGCAGGACAGGGCCTAGTGGCGGGCGGCGAGGTGCTCGCCCCCGCGGCTCTCCTGCCGGACCAGCCGATCCTCGGCGGGCGGCGCCGGCCAGAACTGCAGCAGGTACTGCTCCTCGGAGTCCTCGTCGTCGTCGCCCTCGGCGAAGTCCCAGCCGTATGCGCAGTAGCGGGCCCGGTAGTCGCGTAGCTCGAGCTCCAGCCGCCAGCTTCGCGACCCGTCCCACTGCAGCAACCGCGTCTCGGCGGTGGCGGGCCGGAACGACACCTCCACGACGTCTTCCCAGAACGCGGCGAGCGGCGGATCCTCGTCATGGCGTTCGACGGTGAGCGGCACGTCCCCCGTGTGCGTCGCGGTCTTCAGGAACAGATAGCCCGGCTCGGCCGCGCCGCACAGCCCGTTGCGCTGTCCCACGAACGGCCAGGGATCGCCGTCCCGGTCCGCCAGGGTCCGGCTGTCGACGTACATCTGGCCGTAGGCGACCGTGACGACGTCGTCGACGAGCACCACCATGACCAGATTCTGCCTGCCCCGCGGTCCAGCCGGTACCCGAACCGCGTTGACGGGCGGCGAACATGACCGCATTGTGACCACGGCCCGGCAAGCGTCGTCCTCGAACGCGGTACCGACGGGCACGAATAGGATGCAGCTTCGCGTATGCCTCGGTTGCCGAATGAGCTCGGGACGAGGTCGATGTCCGAACTCATCCGTGACCTGCGTGAGGTGACTGCGTGACCACGACGGACCTGCCGCCGCCGACCGGCCCGGCGACCACTGGGCCCGACGGGCTGCCGGATGTGCTCGTCACCCCGCCGTGGTCCCGCCGCCGCGAGCCGGTCGTGGTGCCCGGCCTGACCCGTTCCGCGCCGCTGGCGTCCGACGGCACGCCGGGAGCCGACGCGCTGCACGCCGTGCCGGACCTCGTCGCGTTGTCGCGGGAGATGGTCACCGAGACGACGCCGCGGCTGCTGCCGTTCACCGGCCCGGAGCTGGCTGACCTGATGATGGAACTGCGGGTGAAGTCCCGGTCGGCGTGGACCCGCGACCTCGCGCGGCAGTGGCTGTCCCGCCACCCGGCCGCCGCCGCCCGCGATCTCGTGCCGCCGGCCCTGGACGAGCCCGGCCCGCGCCGCGAGCTCGCCGAGCGCGCACTGCTGGCGCTCGCCACGGACGGTCACCGGGATCTGGTGCTCACCGCCGCCGACAACTACGGTTCGGCGGCCGGCGCCGCGATCCGGGCGATGCTCGACACGGACCCGCTCGAGCTGCTGCCCTCGACGTTGCCGAAGATCCCGCGCTGGGTCGGCGTGCCGACGCTGCCGACGATCCGGCTGCGGGACGGCGTGCGGACCCTGCCGGTCGAGTCGGCGCGGCACGTGGTCACCATGCTCGCGCTGTCCCAGTCCGCCCTGCCGTATGCGGGCCTGGAGATCGTGAAGGACGTCTGCGACCCCGTCTCGCTGGCCGCCTTCGGCCGGGCCCTCCTGCTGCGCTGGGTCGACGCCAACTGTCCGTCGGTCGGCCGATGGGCGCTCGACATGCAGGGCCTCATCGGCGACGACGAGACGGCCCGCAGGCTCAGTCCGCTGATCCGCTCCTGGCCCGGTCACGGCGACCACACCCGGGCTGCGCGCGGCCTCGACGTGCTCACCGCGATCGGCACCGACGTGGCGCTCATGCACATCCAGGGTGTCGCCGACAAAGCCGCCAAGCACAGCACCCGCCGGCTCGCCAAGGAGCGGCTGGAGACCCTGGCCCGGGACACCGGCCTCACCCTGGAGCAGCTCGCGGACCGCCTCGTGCCCGACCTCGGTCTCGACACCGACGGCAGCCTCAGCCTCGACTACGGGCCGCGCCGGTTCGTCGTCGGCTTCGACGAGCACCTCATGCCCTTTGTCACCGACGCCGCCGGTGCCCGCCGCGCCGCGCTGCCCAGGCCCGGAGTGAAGGACGACCCGGTCGCCGCGCCCGCCGCGTACCAGCGGTTCCTCGGGTTGAAGAAGGACGTGCGGACCGTGGCGGCCGACCAGATCCGCCGCCTCGAGCGCGCCATGGCCGACCAGCGCCGGTGGAGCAGTGCGGAGTTCCACCGGTACCTGGTGGGACATCCGCTGCTGTGGCACGTCGCGCGCCGGCTGCTCTGGGTGACGTCCGAGGGCCCCGACGGTGGCGAGGCGTGCTTCCGGGTGGCCGAGGACCGCACGTACGCCGACGTGGAAGACGAGCCGATCGTCGTCACCGCGACCGCAACGGTGTGGCTCGCGCACCCGCTCCGGCTCGGCGACCGGTTGGCGGCGTGGGCGGAGGTGTTCGCCGACTACGAGGTCTCGCAGCCGTTCGCGCAGCTGGGTCGCGACGTCCACGTGCTGACCGACAACGAGCGCACCGCCCACAGCCTCGACCGGCAGGACGGCCGCACCGTGCACGTCGGACGGCTCCTCGGGCTGGTGCGCCGCGGCTGGCGGATGGGCGAGGTCGGCGACGGCGGCATGCTGTGCACGCTGGAGCGCGACCTGCCCGGCGGCCTCGTCGCCTCGCTCGACCTCGACCCCGGCATGTTCATCGGCGACGTCACCGCCGAACAGCAGCAGACCCTCGGCAACGTGTGGCTGCCCACCCACGCCGACGGCGAGCCCGTCCCCGGCTTCGGCGCGATCGACCCGGTCGCCGTGTCGGAGCTCATCCATGATCTGCAGGAAGCCAGTCAGTGAGTCATTCCGTGCGACGTCGTGATCACCGAGGGTCTCAGGTGGTGCGGGCGTGGTCGAAGTGGAGCAGGGCGACTGCTGCGGCGACGAATTCCCGATCCGCCAGGGGTACAGGCTGACGTTGCGGGTCAGTCAGCGGTCGGGAGGGTGAAGCGGAAGGTCGAACCCTCGCCGAGGGTGCTCTCGACGGTGAGGTCGCCGGCGTGGTCGCGGACGATCTGGCGGGCGATGGTCAGGCCGAGGCCGCTGCCGCCGGTGGCGCGGTCGCGGGCGGGGTCGGCGCGCCAGAAGCGCTGGAAGACGAAGGGCAGGTCGGCGGGGGCGATGCCGCAGCCGGTGTCGCGGACCTCGACGGTGATGTGGTCGGCGTCGGGGAAGGCGCGCAGTGCCACGTGGCCGCCGCGGTCGGTGTAGCGGATGGCGTTGCCGATGAGGTTGCCGAGGACCTGGCGGAGACGGTCGTGGTCGGCGTGCACGGGCAGCGGGCCGGCGGTCTCCGCGGTCAGGCGGACGCCGGCGGCCTCGGCGACCGCGAGGTGCGCCACCCGGGCGGTGTCGACCAGGTCGGCCAGGTCGAAGTCGCTGCGGCGGTACGTGAGGTGCCCCGCCTCGGCGAGGGTCAGGTCCTGCAGGTCGTCGAGGATACGGCGCTGCAGCTCGGCCTCGTCGTGCAGCGATCCGAACAGCTCGCGGCTCGGCGGGACCAGGCCGTCCTGCAGCGCCTCGAGGTAGCCGAGCAGGTTGGACAGCGGGGTGCGCAGCTCGTGCGCGACGCTGGCGACGAGCCGGCGCTGGGCCTGCTCGGACGCCTCCAGCGCGGCCGCCATCCGGTTGAACGAGTCCGACAGCTGCCCGAGCTCGTCGCGGCCGCCAGAGGGCACGCGGGTGTCGAGGTGCCCGTCGGCGAGGCGCCGGGAGGCGACGGTGAGGTCGCGGACGGGCAGGCTCACGTGCCGGGCGATGAGGGCGGTGCCGAGGATGACGAGGATCAGCACGCCGCTGCCGGCGACGAGGCCGGGGCGGCTGATGAGGTTGGTCGCGTCGTCGGTGACGGCGCCGAGGTAGAGCTGCAGCGGCTCCGGGGTGAACGTCGCGACCCGCTCGCCGAACGCCTTGATCAGGCACTTCGCCTGGTCCTTCTCGGCTCGGCACCGTTTCACCGGCAGCTCGTCGTTGGGCTGCTCCGCCGCGCCGACGTCGCCGACCTGGGTGCCGCAGTCGCGGCTGTCCTCGACGCCGCTGGTGGCGTACGGGACGCCGAACTCGTTGAGGGTCACCGGCGGCGGGTCGACGTGCAGGTCGGTGAGGCAGCGCGCGAAGACGACCGTGCCCCGGAACAGGGCCATCTGCAGCAGCGTCTTCGTCTCGAGCTCGGTGATGCCGGTCTTCTGCTCCATGGGCGTCCGCGGGGCCCCGAGCAGCTCCGGCGGGAACTTGAGCGTCGGGCGGGGGTCGACGAGGGCGGGCGGGCTGACGACGGCCCGGGCGGCGCGGTTGGCGAGGTGGTCGCTGTCGACGGTGACCTGGCCGTACAGGTTGGTGAGCCGGATCCGCTGATGGTTGGCGATCGACAGCCGCTGCACGATCTTGTCGACGCCCGCCCAGGTGCCGTGCCGCAGCGCGTACGCCTGGATCTCCGCGACCGTGGTGACCTCGTTGCGGGTCGAGGTCTCCTGCGACTGCGCGATCTCCAGGGCGGTCAGCCGGATGCTCAGCCACGCGGTGACCCCGATCGCGATCACCGCCACCAGCAGCACCAACCCGAACACCCGAAAACGAAAGCTCATGCCGTCGCCTCCGCTGCGCTCCGGCGCCGGCCTGAGCTCCACCCTGTAATGCTGATTCGCAGCCCTCCGCTTCGCTCCGGGCCGCTCATGCGGACTCGTTCAGCCGGTAGCCGCGGCCGTACACCGTCTGCACGTAGCGTGGCTCGGCCGGGTCGGACTCGATCTTGCGGCGCAGGTTGACGACGTGGGCGTCGACGGTACGTTCGGAGACGTCGCGCTCGAAGCCGAAGACCCGGTTGATGATCTCGCCGCGGGTGAAGACGCGGCCGGGCTCGCCGGCGAGCAGCTCCAGGATGCCGAACTCCTTCGCGGTCAGCACGACCACGGCGCCGTCGACGCGGACCTCGAACCGGCCGGCGTCCACGACCAGGTCGCCGACCCGCAGCACCTGCTGGTGGCCGGGGCTGCCGATGCCGGAGCGGCGCAGCAGCGCCCGGACCCGGGCGGCGAGCTCCCGCGGGCTGACCGGCTTCGTCATGTAGTCGTCGGCGCCGAGGTCCAGGCCGAGCAGCAGGTCGTCCTCGGTCGAGCGGGCCGTGACCAGCAGGATCGCGACCGTCGACTCGGCCCGGATGATCCGGCACACGTCGAGGCCGTCGACCAGCGGCATCATGACGTCGAGGACCAGCAGGTCGGGCCGCCGCGACCGGCACTGCTCCAGGGCCAGCCGCCCGTTGGGGACGGTCAGGACGCTGTGGCCGTCCCGCTCCAGGTACAGGCGGATCAGCTCGGCCTGCTTCGGGTCGTCTTCGGCGACCAGGATCCGTGCGCTCATCGCCGATCATTGTCGCGCGCAGGATGTGAAGAACCTGCGAAACCTCCTTCGGGTTTCGATCCGGCGCACACTTCTTCATCAGTTCCCAACGACCGGCTCCGCACCATCACCGGCATGTGTGGATTCCTGGTCTTCATCAGCGCCTCCGGTGAGGTCGAGACCGACCGGCTCGCCGAGGCCCTCGACCTGCTGCGTCACCGCGGGCCCGACGAGACGACGCTGCACGTGGAGGACGGCGCCGCGTTCGGCTTCCAGCGGCTCGCCATCGTCGACGTCGCGCACGGCCGGCAGCCGGTGACGTGGGGCTCGTGGACGGTCGTGTTCAACGGCGAGATCTACAACTACCTGCAGCTGCGCGCGGAGCTGGCCCGTGACCACGCGGCGGTCTTCGCCACCGAGGGGGAGGCGGAGGTCCTCGCGGCGGCGCTGCACCACTGGGGGCCGTCGGCGGTGCGCCGGCTGCGCGGGATGTTCGCGATCGTGGCGCTGGACCGGGCGACCGGCACGGTGCACGCGTTCCGGGACCCGTTCGGCATCAAGCCGCTGTACCACCTGACGACGCCCGGCGGTCTCTACCTGGCGAGCGAGAAGAAGGCGCTGCTGCCCTTCGCCGGCACCGGGACCCGCGTCGACACGGCGGCGCTGTCGCATTACCTGACCCTGCAGTACGTTCCGGAGCCGGAGACGCTGCACCCGGCGGTGCGCCGGCTACCCGCCGGCCACGCGCTGACAGTACATGCGACAAAAACGGAAATAAGCGCATACTTTCGGCACTCGCTGCAGCCGGTGCAGCGGCCGGACGCGATCGCGGCCGTCCGCGACGCGCTCAGGGACAGTGTGCACGCCCACCTGCAGGCGGAGGTGCCGTTGGGTGCGTTCCTGTCCAGCGGCATCGACTCCACCGCCGTCGTCGCGCTCGCCCGCGAGAAGCACCCGGACATCCGCACGTACACCGTGGGCTTCGACGACGAACGCTACAGCGAGATCGAGGCGGCGACGGAGACCGCGGCCGCGCTCGGCGTCGGGCTGACCGCGACCCTGGTCCACGACGCCGACGTGATCGCCGAGCTGCCGCGCATCGTCTGGCACCTCGACGACCCCGTCGCCGACCCCGCGATCGTGCCGCTGTGGTTCCTGGCCCGCACCGCCGCCCGCGACGTCACCGTCGTGCTGTCCGGGGAGGGCGCCGACGAGCTCTTCGCCGGCTACGAGATCTACCGGGAGCCGGCCGCGCTCGCCGGCGTCGCCGGGCTGCCCGCCCCGCTGCGCCGCGGCCTGCGCGCCGTGTCGGCGGCGCTGCCGGAGGGGGTGCGCGGCAAGAGCTTCCTGGAGCGGGCCACCACCCCGATCGACGAGCGCTACTACGGCAACGCCCGCATCTTCGGCACCGCGGAGAAGGCCCGCCTCATGCGCGGGCCGGCCGACCCGCACACGACGGTCACGGCGCCGCTGTACGAGGCCGCCGCCCACCTCGACGACGTGGCCACCATGCAGTACGTCGACCTGCACACCTGGCTGCCCGGCGACATCCTCACCAAGGCCGACCGGATGTCGATGGCGCACTCGCTGGAGCTGCGGGTGCCGTTCCTGGACCGGGCCGTCTACGCCGCCGCCGCGCAGCTGCCGACGGCGCTGAAGCTGGCGAGGACGACGAAGTTCGCGCTGCGGGAGGCGATGCGCGGCATCGTGCCGGACGCGGTCGTCGACCGCCGCAAGCTCGGCTTCCCCACGCCGACCCGGGTCTGGCTGCGCGGCGAGATCGGCGTGTGGGCCGGCGACGTGTTCGCCGACGCCGCCGTCGACCACCTGCTCGACCTCGGCCACGTCCAGCGCCTCCTCGCGGCCCACCGCCGCGGCGACGCCGACCACTCCCGCAAGATCTGGACCGTGTTGATGTTCTGCCTCTGGTACGGCCAGCAGAACGCTCCGCCCGCCCGCGCCGGCTCCCGGTCCCTCGATGAGCGCATCCGGCCCACGGTGTGAACCCGCGGCGTGCTGCGCGCTACAGCGTGTCGCCGACGGCGGCGGCCACGGCGCGCAGCCGCTCCTCGGTCAGCGGCACCGGCGGCGCGCCCGACGAGCCGGTCAACGTGATGCCGAACAGCGAGCCGTTCTGCCGCTTGGCGGCGGTCAGCACGCCGTCGGTGCCGTCCACGGAGTACATGCTCTGGTTGGCCAGGGACATGAGGAAGAGCGGGTCGTCGGTCCGCGCCCTGCCGTGCTGGACGCTCAGGTCGAGCCGCAGCCGCAGCCCCGGGTCGGACTCCACCAGGCAGCTGTAGGTCACGACCCCGCCCACCTCCACGCGTGGCCGTTCCGTGACCGCCGGCAACGGCGTCTCGAACAGCGTGGCGAGCGCCCGCCCGTCGACATGGCCGCAGGCGTCGCGCACCTCGGCGGCCGGCTTCGCCGGGCGGGCCGCGTTGTCGTCCACGCTCAGGTTGTAGCTGCACGCGAACCCGAGCACGACCGCCGCGACCGTGATGAGGACCTTCTGCCACGCCGGCCGGGCCTTCCGGCGCTCGCGCGCCGCCGCGACCCGCTCGGCGAGCAGCTCCCTGTCGATCACCCGTAACTCCCCGCGTCGCGCCCCCGCCCAGATCCGGGCCGCGATCACTATGCGGTCACGTTCGCTGCCCGTCAACGCGGTGCACGAGGGCCGGAGCGGCGGTCGACGGCAAGCCGCCGGGGCGCCGGGCGTTGCCGGCGGCGGCGTCGATCGAAGTGCCAGAATCGCCGGCATGGGGATGGAACTGATCGGGCGGCACCTCTCGGTGCAGGAGCTGCGGGCCGTGCTGAACGATCCGGCGGCCGTCGACGAGCTGCTCTACGGCGACCTCGACGACGACGACGCGGAGATGCCCGAGCCCGACCTCGATCTCCACAAGTCGTGGCACGTCCTGCACTTCGCGCTCACCGGCACCGCCTGGCAGGTCACGGAGGGCGCCGGCGAGGCGATCCTCGGCGGCACCGAGATCGGCGGCGACGGCGGGTACGGGCCCGCCCGGCTGCTCGACGCGACGACGGTCCGCAGGGTGTCCGCGGCCCTCGACGACCTCGACGCCGAGGCCGTGGTGGCCCGCTACGACCCGGCCGCGATGGCCGCCGCCGACATCTACCCGAACCACTGGAAGATCGCCCCGGAGGAGTTCGCCGGGTTCGTCGGCCCGCGGCTGTCGGCGCTGCGGGCGTTCTACTCGGACGCCGCCGCGGCCGGCCAGGCGGTCCTCCTGGCCATCGTGTGACGCGCCGGGCGTTGCTTGCCAGCCCACGACGTGCGTCGCCATGCTTGCCGCGTGGGCTACCGCGACGACCTGGACTCCGACGTGCAACGACTCCTCAACGAACTGTGCATCAAGCTGGGCTTCTGCCTGCCACCCGACGAGAGCCGCCGGCTCCAGGAGTCACCCCCGGGCGACGTGGACAGCTTCACCGATGCGGTCATCGAGGCGGAAGGGCTGGGCGACACGACCGACACGGACCTCCGCCGCCAGGTGCGAACGGTCGTCGATCAGCACATGAGCCGCTGGGCGGCGGGGCGCTGATGCGAACGAGGGTCGAGCTGATCGGTGGGCCTGACCAGGCGGAGCGGGTCAGGGAGGTCGCGGAGCTGCTGGTGGCGCTCAGGGATCACGGCGGCGAGGTGGAGCGGGTGTTGTTGCGGGCGGCGCCGGGCTGGCTGGCCGACGCGTTCGCCCCGGAGCGGACGGTGGAGGAGGCCGAGGCGTGGCTCGTCCGGTGGCGGGCCGCACCCGACAGGCTCGCCTTCGAGCGGGCGTCCGGTTGGACGGCGTCGAGCTGGGTGCACTGGTTCTCGCCGGAGAACGAGTTCTGGAGCGTCGGGGACGTCCGGGTGGACGCGGGTGGGCATCGCGTCGTGGTGGACCTCGAGCACGACGACGATCCGGTGCCGTTCGAGGCGCTGCGGTGGCTGGCGTTCACGGGTGGGCTCCGGGTCGGCTGACCGTCGTGGGCGGCGCGTGGCGGTGATCACTTCGGGGTGAGCGGGGCGGACCCGGCGGGGGCGGCGGGTACAGGCTGGGGGACATGAGCGCAGCCGGGCAGGTCCAGAAGCCGCGGAGGTTCGCGGCGTTGCGGAACAAGGACTGCCGGCCGTACCTGTTCGGGGCCGCGCTGGCCATGATGGCCGACAACATCGAGCACGTGATCACGTACTGGGTGCTGTGGGAGAAGTTCCATTCGCCCGCGTTGTCGGGGTTCCAGGTGATCAGTCACTGGGTGCCGTTCCTGCTGTTCTCGGTGTACTTCGGGTCGCTCGCGGACCGGTTCGACTGCCGGCGGGTCATCCAGGTCGCGCAGCTGCTCTTCGCCTCGGTGTCGGTGGCGTGGGGCGTGCTGTTCGTGACCGGGACGCTGCAGGTGTGGCACGCGTGCGTGCTGCTGGTGCTGCACGGGCTGGCCGGGTCGCTGTGGGGGCCGGGGGAGCAGCTGATGCTGCACGACTTCGTCGGCGACGAGGACCTGCCCAGCGCGGTCCGGCTCAACGCCACGTTCCGCAGCCTCGGGGTGCTGTTCGGGCCGGTCGTCGGGTCGGCGCTGCTGCTCGGGCTCGGGGCGACCGCTGGGATCTTCGTCAACGTGCTGTTCTTCCTGCCGCTGACGCTGTTCCTGTTCCGCACGAAGTTCACCGGGCACACCCGCGACCACGGGGTGCCGCGGGCGCGGGTCGGGCTCACGGAGTCGGTGCGGGTGCTGAAGGCCGTCGGCGGCAACCACACGCTGGTCAGCATGATCATTCTGGGCGGGCTGGGGTCGTTCTTCGTCGGCGCGTCGATGCAGTCCGCGATGCCCATCTTCGCCCACGACCTCGGAGCCGGGAGCGCGGCGAGCGGGGAGGGGATCGACGGGGCCAGCCTCGCGTACGGGGTGCTGCTCTTCGCCAACGGCGCCGGCGGGGTCATCGGCGGGATCCTCCTCGAGGCGACCGGCCGGATCAGGCCCACGGTCCTCGCCGCGGTGATCAGCACCGCCGTCTACGGCGTCACCAGCCTGTGCTTCGCGGTCACCACCAGCTACCCCCTGGCGGTGGCGCTGCTGCTGCTCGGCGGCGTGGCCAACCTCGCGTCGATGTCGATCGGGCAGACCGTCGTGCAGCTGCTCGCGCCGCCCGCCGACCGGGGCAGGGTCATCGGCGTCTACGGCGTGTCCGCGCAGGGGCTGCGGGCCGGCAGCGGCTTCACCGTCGGGCTGCTCGGCGCCGCCATCGGCGTGCACTGGTCGCTCGGGCTCAGCGCCGCCGCGCTCTGCGTCGGCACGGCGCTCGCCGGCGTGTACGCGTTGCGGGGCAGAAAATCGGTTCCGGTCGCCACGACCGTCTGAGATGATCGCCGGACCGTGCCGAGGAAGGGGGAGGAGACCGCCATGCGTTACCGCGTCGTCGTCCCCCAGTCCCGGCACGAGGTGATCCTGGTGTCTTCCCGCCCGCTGGTGTAAGCCCGCGCGGCTGCACCGGCCGGACCCTGCCCGAACCGAGGCGGGGTAATCGCGCTGCCCTGTTCAGATTCCCCTGAAAGGCCGCAGAGCCGTGCACACCAGAAGCCTGGACCAGACCCGCAACATCGGCATCCTCGCCCACGTCGACGCCGGCAAGACGACCACCACCGAACGGATCCTGTTCCGCGCCGGCGCCACGTACAAGCAGGGCGAGGTCCACGACGGCACCACCGTCACCGACTTCGACGCCCAGGAGCGCAAGCGCGGCATCACGATCTTCGCCGCGGCGGTCAGCTGCACCTGGGACGGCCACCGGATCAACCTCATCGACACGCCCGGCCACGTCGACTTCTCCGCCGAGGTGGAGCGCGCCCTGCGCGTCCTCGACGGCGCCGTCGTCGTGTTCGACGGGGTCGCCGGGGTCGAGCCGCAGACCGAGTCGGTGTGGCGGCAGGCCGACCTGCACCGCGTCCCGCGGATCGCGTTCGTGAACAAGCTCGACCGGGCCGGCGCCGACCTCGACGCCGCCGTCGGGTCCATCCGGACGCGGCTCGGGGTGACGCCGCTGGTCGTGCAGCTGCCGCTCGCGACGGGCGACGGCGTCGTCGACCTCGTCACGCGCCGCGCCTTCCGGTGGGTGGACGGCGTGATGGCCGAGACCGGCGTCCCGGCCGGTGCCGACCGGCACCGGCGGGCGCTGGAGGAGGCCGTCGCCGACCTGCACGACACGGCGATGGAGGAGTTCGTGGCGGACGGCGCCCTCAAGGACGCCACGCTCCGCGACGCGCTCCGCGACCTGACGACCACCAGGGCCGGTGTCGTCGTGCTGTGCGGGTCCGCGTACAAGAACTGGGGCGTCGAACCGTTGCTCGACGCGGTCGTGGCCTACCTGCCGTCACCGCTGGACGTCCCGCCCGTCCACCCGGAGCGCCCGGCGACCCCGGACGCCCCGTTCGCCGGCCTGGTGTTCAAGGTGCACGCCGCACCGACCGGGCGCCTCACGTACGTCCGCGTGTACTCCGGCCAGATCACGAAGGGAGCCACCGTGCTCGACACCGGCACCGGCCGCACCGAACGCGTCGGCCGGATCCTGCACGTCCAGGCGGACCGGCACACCGACCTGGACGGCGCGGCCGCGGGCGACATCGTCGCGCTCGTCGGCGTCAAACACGCCGGCGTGGGCGCCACCCTCTGCTCGCCGGACGCGCCGCTGGTACTGGAGGCCGCCTCGACCGCGGAGCCCGTCGTCTCCGTGGCGGTGGAGGCCCGCGTCGCCGGCGACACGGACCGGCTGTCGGTGGCGCTGGCCCGGCTCGTCGACGAGGACCCGTCCCTGTCGGTGCGCAGCGACCCGGAGACCGGCCAGACGGTGCTGTCCGGCCTCGGCGAGCTGCACCTGGAGGTGGCCGTGGAGAAGCTGCGCCAGACCGGCGGCGTGACGGTCAACGTCGGCCGTCCCCAGGTCTCCTACCGCGAGACCGTCGTGTCGGGCGTCGGCGGCGTGCTGTTCCGCCACGTCAAGCAGGACGGCGGCGCCGGCCAGTACGCGCACGTGCTCATCGACGTGGCCCCGTCGGACGAGCCGTTCGCGTTCACGTCGGCGGTCGTCGGCGGGCGGGTCCCGAAGGAGTACGTGAAGGCGGTCGAGGCCGGCTGCCGCGACGCGCTGCTCGAAGGCCCGCTCGGCGGTCACCCGGTGACGGGCGTGCACGTGACGCTCGTGGACGGCCAGACCCACCCGAAGGACTCCTCCGAGCTGGCCTTCCGCACCGCCGGCCGGCTCGCCCTGCGGCAGGCGCTGGGGCAGAGCACCCTCGCGGTGCTCGAACCGGTCGCCGAGGTCACCGTGACCGCCCCCGACGACACCGTGGGCGCGGTCCTCGGCGATCTCGCGGCCCGCCGCGGCCGGGTCACCGACTCGACCACCCGGGCCGGCACCGTCGTCGTGACGGCGACGGTGCCGCTGGCCGAACTGTTCGGCTACGCGACCCGGCTCCGCAGCCGCACCCAGGGCCGGGGCACGTTCACCACCCGGCCGGCCGGCTACCAGCAGGCGCCCGACGGCACCGGCTGAACGCCAAGTGGGGCGCCCACCGTATGGCGGGCGCCCCACGACGTCAGCGGCTCATTACCGAGTACAGAAAGCCGACGATCACCAGCACACCGATCACCCCGAAGAGGATCAGCGCGCCGGAACCGTTGGTGCTGGCGCCGCCGTCCTGGAACTCGGACGTTTCGGGCTCTTCGTCGGAAGTCACGGGATCTCCCTATTCGGACTTGCGGGACATCCTAGCGTGGCCCGGTGACGTCCAGGAGATCAGACCCTCCGTTCGATCGGCAGCCGGGCCCTGGTGAGCAGGCCGGTGCCCGCCATCGCGACCAGCGGCACGACCAGCACCGCCACCACCACGTTCAACCAGGGCACCACCAGCGGAAACAGCGCTTCGCTCGGCCACTCGGTCAGCGCCTTGCGGTTGAGCGCGGCGAGCACCGCCCACCCGGCGCCGAACCCGGCCACGGCCCCCAACAGTGAGCCCACCCCGGCAATCACCCCGGCCTGGCTCAGCGTCAACCGGCGGCGGACCCCGGGCGACGCCCCGATGGCGCCGAGCGTGGCGAGGTCCGGGCGGCTGTCAACGGCCGCCAGGCCGGTGGCGATGCCCGCCGCGCCGAGCGCGATGACGCCCGCGACGAGCGCGAGGACGACCAGGGTGACCGTGGAGTCCGGCTTGTACGGCGAGGCCACCGACCCGTGGTAGTTGTTGCCGAGGGCCTCGGCGGCGGCGTTGAACGCGCCCATCTCGGCCCTGGTCGGCATCCGGCTGGTGGCCACGACGATGCCCTTGACCTCCACGGTCAGCCCGGCCTTGGCGACGGCCTCCGGCGAGATCGCGACGAAGATCCGGCAGACGGCGGTCGTGCTGACGTAGCCGGGGACGGTGATGGCGTGCCGGTCCCCGTCGGGGTCGTCCTTGCTGGGCACGGCCAGGATGACCTTGCCGTCCTCGACCAGGTCGGGGTCGGCGACGACGACGCCGCCGGCGCGCAGGGTCGCCTCGGCCCGGGCGAGGTCGTCACCGGTCGCGGCGGAGACCACGCCCACCGTCGAGCCGTCGTCGACGATCGTGGTCGCGTTGCCGCCGCCGCTCATCATGTACGAGTCCCCGCGGCAGCGCGGGTCGCGGGCCGCCTTGCGCTCCTGCTCCTTGGTCGTCTCACCCTGCCGGTACGGGCAGCGCCGGTGCACCGGCAGGACCGGGGTGATCCAGCACGAGGCGTCGGCCGTGGCCGGCGGGGCGCACCCGGCCCCCCGCAGCTCGACGGTCCGCGTGACCGGCAGCGTCGACGTCGCCGCCTCGACCAGCCGCGGCGTCGGCAGCGGCTCGGCCCGTTCGCCGTGGTTGCCCCACCCGCGGGTGATGTCCGCGTACCCGTCGGGCAGCGCCTTGATCTGCATGTCGAGCTGCCGCTGCACGTCGCTGGCGAAGATCACGCCGATGGTGACGGCGCCGAGCACGGCGGCCATGACCGCGGAGATCGCCGGCGCGGTCGAGGACCGGTTGCGGGCCAGGTCCCGCACCGCGATGCGGGGCGCCAGCGGCAGCCGCCGGCCCAGCCGGGCGAGCAGCCCGACCAGCGACGGCGTGCACACGACCAGGCCCAGCTCGGCGAGGACGAGCCCGGCCATGACGACGGTCGAGTTGATCGCGGCGACACCGTACGCGGCGACGGCCGCCCCGGCGCCGATGGTGCACGCCCCGACGATCAGCCAGCGGCGGCGGGGCCCGGTCGGGTTGCGCCGGCCGGCGAGCGCGGCGACCACGTCGGTGCGGGCGGCCGCGAACGCCGGGACGAGCGCCGCGCCGACACCGGCGACGAACGCGAGCGCGGCGATGCCGAGCAGCGCCTGCGGGTAGACCCGGTAGCCGCCGGCCCGGGCGTGGGAGACGTGCTCCTCGAACACGCCCCGCAGCGCGAACGCCGCGACGATCGCGACGGCCGCGCCGGCCACCCCGGCGACCACGCCGAGGAGCACCCCGTCGGCGAGGACGATGCGGCGCAGCTGCGCCGGGGTGCCGCCGTTCGCGGCGACGAGGGCCAGCTCGCGCCGCCGGCGCCGGGCGCCGACCGCGAACGCCGGCCCCGCGAGCAGCACGACCTCCAGGACGCCGAGGCCGAAGACGAGGATGCCGAGCCGGAACACCTCGCCGTCGCTGGTGTTCCACGACGGCGCGCCCGGCGGCGGGTCGAGCACGACGGCCCTGGACCGCACCACGATCCCGTGCTGGTTCAGTGCTTTGATCTGCTCCCAGGTGACCGGGGCGGGCGCGTCGAGGAGCCACATGGTGCTGCCGGCCGGCGGCTCCACGGGCAGGGTGCCGGGGCGCAGCACGGCGAGCGGAGAGAGGTTGTCGGGGAACTCGATCTCGGCGGCGACCCTGACGTCGCCCCGGTCCCGCAGCCGCACGGTCCCGCCGAGCCGCACGCCGAGCAGCTCCATGGCGGCCGCGTTCAGGGCGATCTCGGCGCTCGTGGCGGGCGGCGCGCCGCGCAGGACCGACACCTTGCCGCCGTACGAGGCGTCGGCGAGGTCGAGCTGGTGCCCCCGCAGCTTCTGCTCACCGGTCGAGCCGGTCAGGTGCACCTCGCGCTCATCGATCTGGACGAGGCGGGACCCGGCGGGCAGCAGCGCCAGCAGCCCCTCAGCGGTCGGGTTCGACGGACCACCGTCGCCCGCGCCCATCATGCCGTAGCCCTGGACGTCCTGCGTGATCGAGCCCGCGTACGGCCAGTGCACCGTCGCGTCGAACCGGCCCAGGTCCCGGTCCAGCTGCTCGGCCGGGGTGAGGGTGAACATGTCGTAGGTGACGGCGGCGAACGACAGCCCCAGGACCGGCAGCAGGATCAGCGACAGCACGAGCGCGGTGCGCCCCTTCGCCCGGCGCGCCTCCCGCCGCGCGATCCTCAACGACACCAGCCAACCGCTCACGCTGTCACCTCCGCTGCGCTCCGGCAGCGGCCCGAGCCGCTCCGCTGGCCGCTCACGATGCCGCCCCGTCCAGCAGCTGCTCCGGCTCGGCGAGGGGACCGGAGGTGTCGACGACGACCCCGTCGCGCAGGAACACCACCCGGTCGGCCCAGGCCGCGTGCCGGGCCTCGTGGGTGACGAGCACCCCGGCGGCGCCGGCGTCGACCTTCGCGCGCAGCAGCCGCAGCACCGCCTCGCCGGTGGTCGAGTCGAGGGCGCCGGTCGGCTCGTCGGCGAGGATGAGCCGCCGCTCGCCGACGAGCGCCCGGGCGATCGCGACCCGCTGCTGCTGCCCGCCGGACATCTCGTCGGGGAAGCGCTGGGCGTACCCCTCGAGCTCCACCTCGGCCAGCGACGTCAGCGCGGCCCGGCGGGCCCGCCGGACCCCGACGCCGTCCAGCTCCAGCGGCAGCGAGATGTTCTCCGCCGCGGTGAGGCTCGGCAGCAGGTTGAGGTCCTGGAACACGTAGCCGATCCGGCGCCGGCGCAGCGCGGCCAGGGCCTTGCGGCCGAGCCCGCCCAGGACGGTCCCCTCGACGGCGACCTCGCCCCGGGTCGGCGAGTCGAGCCCGCCGGCGAGGTTGAGCAGCGTCGACTTGCCCGACCCGGACGGCCCCATCACCGCGATCAGCTCACCCGGCCGGACCGTCAGGGACACGCCGCGGACCGCGTGGACCGTCGCCTCCCCGTGCCCGTGGGTGCGGTGCACGTCCCGAAGCTCCAACACGCTCAAGTCGTCTTCTCCTTCTCCGGAACGGGCGCCGCCTGCGGGGCCGGCGTGGGAAGGGGTGCGTGCCGGGCGAGGCTGGCCTCGCAGTGGTCCAGCCACCGGACCTCGGCCTCCGCCTGGAAGATCATCGACTCGAGGACGAGCCGCCACGACAGGTCGGCCGGGCCGCTCGCGCGCTGCTTCATCCGGGTGTACTCCTGCAGCATCCGCACCGTGGCGGTCCGCTGCTTCTGGATGATGCCGGGCACGTCGACGCCCGGCGTGGTCAGCGCGAGCGCCAGCTTGATCGCCAGCTCGTCGCGGGGCCGGTCGCCGCGGCCGATCGGGGTGGCGAACCACGCGGCGAGCTCGGCCCGCCCGGCGTCGGTGATCTCGTACGGCCGCTGCCCCCCGTCGTGCTCCGGCAGCGACCGGACGAGCTCGTCGCGTTCCAGCCGCGACAGGGTCGTGTACACCTGTCCGATGTTCAGCGGCCACGTCCCGCCGGTGGACTCCTCGAACGAGGTCCGCAGCTGGTAGCCGTACATCGTGCCGCGCTGCAGCAGCGCCAGCAGACCGTACTTGATGGACATGGATACGGAGTATGCATACCCGGTATGCCATCCCGCAACCCGTTCGCCGCGGGCCCGGGCGGACGCTAGGGTCGGTGCCCATGGGGGAAGAGATCGACATCCGGCTCGACGACGGGCGCACGCTCCACGCGTACGACACCGGGCAGGGCGACCTCGTGGTCCTGTGGCACCACGGCACACCCAACACCGGGCAGCCGCCGTCGCCGCTGTTCGACGTGTCCGAGCCGCTCGGCATCCGCTGGATCGCCTACGACCGGCCCGGCTACGGCGGATCCACCCCGCGGCCCGACCGCAGCGTCGCCTCCGCCGCCGGTGACGCCGCCGCGGTCGCCGACGCGCTCGGGTTCCCGCGGTTCGCGGTCATGGGGCACTCCGGCGGCGGGCCGCACGCCCTCGCCTGCGCCGCACTGCTGCCCGACCGGGTCACGGCCGTCGTGAGCATCGCGGCGCTCAGCCCGTACACGGCGGACTCGGACTACTTCGACGGCATGGCCGACGGGGGAGTCGCGTCGCTGCGGGCCGCCCTCGACGGCCGCGCCGCCAAGGAGGCGCACGCGGCCCGCCCCGGCGGCGGCGCCGACATCGGCTTCAACCCCGCCGACTGGACCGCGCTGGACACCGACTGGTCCTGGTTCCAGCAGGTCGTGGCGGCCGGCGTGGCGCGCGGCCCGGCGCCGCTCGTCGACGACGACCTGGCGTACGTGCGGCCGTGGGGCTTCCCGCTCGCCGCCGTCACCGCCCCGGTCCTGCTCATGCACGGCGCCGCCGACCGGATGGTGCCCAGCGTCCACGCGACCCGCCTCGCCGCCGCCCTGCCGGGCGCTACCGTGCGCGTCGTCGCCTCAGAGGGCCACATCACCGTCATGCGCCACGCCCACACCGCGCTGCACTGGCTGCGATCGGAGGCCACCCCGTGACCGACTGGCTGCGATCGGAGGTCAGTCCGTGACCGACCGCGCCCGCCAGGGCTACGTCCTGACCAGCGACGCCACCCGCGTCGACGTCGGCCGCGTGCACCGGTGGCTGTCGGAGGAGTCCTACTGGGCCCTCGGCCGCGAGCGCGACGTCATCGCCCGCTCGATCGCCGGCTCGCTGCCGTACAGCGTCTGGCACGACGACACCCAGGTCGCCTTCGCCAGGACCGTCACGGACGGCGCCACCTTCGCGTGGATCTGCGACGTGTTCGTCGACACCGCCCACCGCGGCCGCGGCCTCGGCCAGTGGCTCGTCGACAGCATCATCGAGGACCTGTCCGCCGCCGGCCTGCAACGCTTCCTGCTCGCCACCCGGGACGCCCACGAGGTCTACCGCCGCTCAGGCTTCGAACCCGTCGCCGGCCCCGGCCGCTTCATGGAGATCGACCGCCGCCCCACCCGCGCCGCCATCCTCGCCGCCCTCCCGGACGACCAGCCTTCCCCGTGAATCGTTTGCCGCCGATGTACGCCGCAAGCCTCCCGCCACACCCGTAACGCCACCTCCCGACTCACCGCGAAGACCGTGCCCGGACGCGCCTCACCCCAGAGGCCACGACGCGCACCATGGCACCGCGCGCGCCCCGCTGGTCGAGTGGGGCCGTTGCGGGCAGCGGGGGAGCGGTGCGGAGTGCTGCCGGTCAGTTGCCCGCTGTCTGCGGGCGGCGGTGTGAGCGTCAGGCCGAGATCCCGGCCGCCACGGCCGGGCCGGCCTGCTTCGAGGGCACTGCCGAGCGCAACCCCAAGGGTTGCTGGAATCGGTCGGCCGGTCGCAAGGTCACTGGCTGGGCCGTCGACGTCGACGGTGGGACGTCCAGCGGGTCATCGCCGTCGACGGTGTGCAGGTCGCCTCGGTCTCGACGGCGGTCGGCGGCGGCCAGTTCGCCGGCGTCGTCACCGCGCGGCCCGGCACGCGGGTCTACGCGACGGCGAAGAACAAGGCCTCAGGTGGCGACATGCCCGCCGGGTACGTCACCACGGCGTCGGCCTCGACCGCGTTCGGCGCCGCCGACGAGGTCACCTCACCGGCACGAGCGTCACGGTGAGGGCCCGACCGACCTCGACAGCGCCGACCTCGACAGCGCCGACCTCGACAGCGCCGACCCGATCAAGGTCCAGACCCGGGTGGTCGCGCCGACGTCGCGCTCGACCGTCGAGGACGCGGCATCAGGGGCGCCTGGACCGACAACGCCAGCAGCGAGTCCGGCTACCGCGTGGACCGCGGCCCGAGATCGACCGCATCGAGGTCAGGACCCGGGCAGGTGGGTGCGCGTCAAGCATCCTGTCCACCTGGTCGGCGATCTCGGCGCGTTGGCGTGACACCTCGCGGAGCGTGCCCGGCCGGGTCGAGCCCCGGACCGACGCCACGATCGCCCCCGGAGGTCGTCATGGGCCACAACGACGGCGCCGTCGTCACGGCCAGGAACGGTCGTCACGGCCAGGAACGGCTGACCGAACCGCTCCCGTCCGGTGTGCCCGCACGCAGGCTGGGCCGGCCGCTCGGATTCGTGTCGCTGACCTGCGTGGTACTACGATGGGTGGCACGCCGGATCGCTGTGTGTGAGGGCGATTTGCAGGCATCATGTACGGTCGGTTCAAGCGGAGTGCCCGCCGCCGGGGTCACTCCTCGCCGAGCAGCGTGGTGATGTAGCGGGCGATCGTGGCGACGGTCTGCGGTGGCGGCTTCACGAACTCGATGCCGACCTCGCCCGCGGTGTCGGTGTCCAGGTGCCGCACGGCGCGGCCCTGCAGGCGGAGCCGTTCGGTGCCGAGCGTCAGGGTCAGGTCGACCACGGACTCCAGCGGCGGCCGCCAGCCGGACTTCGCCGCGCAGCGCAGCCCGGAGACGCTGAGGTCCAGCAGGTCCGCCTCGGCCTGCATGGTGCCGTGGCCGAGCAGGACGGTGCCCTCGACGGCGGCGCGGTTGTGGCGGCGGCGCTCCAGGCGGTCGGTGACCTGCGCCAGGCTCTCGATGCGGGAGATCGCGGCGCGCACCGCGCCGACGAGCTGCTCGACCGACGCGCGCTGGCGGGCGGCGACCGCGGTGAGCTCGGCGGTGGCGCCGCCGACGGCGTTGACGCCCTGGCTCATGTCGGTGATCACGCCGGCCATGGCGGCCGCGTCGGCGCCGAGGGCCTCGACGGTGCTGGTGATGTCGCCCGTCGACTCCTTCGTCTTCGTCGCCAGGTTCTTCACCTCGCCCGCCACGACGCTGAAGCCGCGGCCCGCCTCGCCGGCGCGGGCGGCCTCGATGGTGGCGTTGAGGGCGAGGAGGTTCGTCTGGCCGGCGACGCCCGCGATCAGGTTCGCGATCCCGTCGACCCGGCCGAGGCTGGTGGTGACGGCTTGGATCACGGCGTCGGCGTCCGCGGCGCGGTTCACGACGGTGCGGGTGACCCGGTCCGCGGTGGTCGCCTGCTGCTCGATCGCGTCGGCGGCGGTGAGCACGTCGGCGGCGTCGCTCATCACGGTGCGCAGCTCGGCGAGCGCCGACGCGCTGGTCTCGTCGATGACCTCGCCGGCGCGGCGGCGGACGGTCTGCTCGGCCAGCTGCTGCCGCACGTTCGTCGTCAGCAGCTGCGCCTCCTTCGTCGCGCGCTCCTCCGCCAGGCTGCGCTCCTGCTCCTGCAACGAGTCGAGCATGGCGTCGACGGCCCTGCCGAGGACGGCGATGTCGTCGGTGCCGGTGGGGTTGATCCGCAGCTGGTGGTCGCCGGAGGCGATGATCTGCTCCGTCGTGCGCCGCAGCGGCCCGACCCGTCGGCGCAGCGCCGCCCGTACCCCCCACAGCATCCCGATCACGAGCAGCACGGTCGCGACCGCGACGAACGCGAACAGCTTGACCGCGGTCGCGCTCGCCGCGGCGTGGATCGGCCGGGACGCGACGACCTCCAGCACGATGCTGTCGCCGTTCACGGAGTCGATGACGGCGTCGACCGCGATGTGGTCGGCGCCGAGGACCTTGGTGGTGATGCGCAGGTCGCCGAGCTCGCTGTGCAGCGCCGGCTGCGGGTCGGCGCCGGAGCGGGCCCGCGGGGCGAGCCGCAGCGGCAGGTCGAGGGCCTCGGCGAGGCGCGCCACCCGGGCGTCGTCGAGGCGCTTGAGCATGATCATGCCGCCGGACGGGGCGCCCTCGCCGCTGCTCAGGAACGTGCCGACGCCGCAGAAGAGGTACGGCGCGTCCGCCGACACCACGCCGCACCGCGACACGCCGGGCGCGGAGGACGGGTCGAACAGCCGCTTGAGCACCGCCGGGTCGCGCAGCTGCGGCGGCGGGATCCCGTGCGTCGGCTGGTCGGTGGTCATGCCGCCGACCCGCAGCGTGCCGTCGACGCCGATGCCGAACATGCCGTCGATGTCGTTGGCCGAGCTCTGCGCCTCGGGCGGGAAGTCGGCGGCGAAGCCGGCCTTGTCGCTGTTGCCGACGTCGTGGTAGGCGTTGTCCCACACGGCGTTCGTGGCGCCGAACGCGGTGAGCAGCGCCGCCTGCGAGTTCAGCCCGATCCGGATCCGGTCGGCGTCCTGGGCGACCTGGCGAGCCTCGAGCCGTTCGAACGCTCCGGTAGTGATCAGCTGCATCACCAGGAACGCGACCGCGAGACCGGCGAGCCCGCCCGCCGCAGGAAGCAGCAGGCGGGTCGACCGGCGTACGTTGGGACCCACGATGACCAGTTCGGCACCGGGCGTCCGGACCTTATGCGATCACGGTCCTGGAGATGCTGAGCGCGGTCTCGTAGGCGGCGGCGGCGTCGTCGCCGGGCTTCAGCTGGGGCGCCAGATCCTGGGACACGTAGATCACCTCGTAGGTGTGGCCCGCCACCGGGCCGGGCCACGCGCCCGGGCGGAACGTGAAGGGCGGCTGCACCGGTCCCTTGCCGCCGTCCACCGGCACGATCGTCCAGAGGACGGCGTCGCCGGGGGCGACCCGCCCGTTGCCGCTCCGCGCGTCCAGCAGCCAGATCCGGTCCAGGGACAGGGCCGGGCAGCTGCCCCGCGCCTCCGTGACCTTGAACGTGGTGCCGGCCAGCTCCATCACCCACGACGACGCTACGGTTGAAGGAGCTTGCGCAACGCCGACACGTGGCTGCGGACCGTCGACTCGCTCATGTCGAGCAGCCGCGCGATGTCCGCCGTGGTGTCGTCGTGCAGGAAGAACAGCAGCGCCACCTGCCGGCGGCGGGTCGGCTGCGCGTCGATCACGCGCCGCACCGCCTGCACCAGCCCCGTGCTGTCCGCGACCCGGTCCAGGTCGCTGTCGGCCCGTCCGACGTCGTGCTGGTCGTCGAGCAGCTCGAACCGGGCGTCGGCCACCGCCACCCGCCGCACGTAGTTCTTCGCGGTCGTCAGCGCGTACGCGCGTCGTTGCGCGTCGGCGAGCCGCCGCAGCTGCGGCCAGCGCTCCAGCATCCTGGCGAAGCTCTCCGCGGTCGCCTCGACACCGAGCTCCCGACCGGCGAACGCGCACATGAACCGCTGCACCCCCGGCGCGTCCCGCCGGTAGAACTCGGCGAAGTCCGGGGGTGCCACCCCGAGTTCGTGCGTCGTATCGATCATCCGATCCTCCCTCCTCCAGGGAGAGCACCGGACGCCGGAATCCGTCCAACCGCTACGCCGGGCAGTTCGCCTTCAGCAGCTGCCCCGCCGAGCGGCGGAAGTCCTCGATGCCGGCCACCGGCGGGTCGACGCCCCCGGCGAGGCGGTCGGCCTCGGCGATCTGCGCCCGGGCGAGGTCGCAGTTGCGGTACGACGCCTCCGACGAGCCCCACACGTAGCGGACGCGCGCGATGTAGACCTCGCCGAGGTTGGCGTAGGCGTTGCCCTCGGTCCGCTGCCGCGCGAGCCGTGCCGTGTAGATGGTGACCAGCTCCTGCGACTCCTCGCGCAGCTGCCTGAGGTCGCCTGTCTGGTGGTGTACGGACACCGCGCTGGTCAGCAGGATGACCCGCACGTCCTCGGGCGCGGGCCGGCCCAGCGCCAGGTCGATCGCCGTCCGCGCGTCGGCGATGATCCCGGACGCGGCCAGGGCCTGCGCCGTGAGCGCCAGGTCGACCGGCGAGACGTGCTGCGGGCCGAGCTCCTTGATGAGCTCCCAGGCCTCGATCGCGTGGACGCCGAGCTGCAGCGACGCCGCCTGCCGGTCGCCGGCGTCGCCGCGCAGGGTGCTGTCCAGCTCGCCGAGCTTCGTGATGTCGTCGCGCAGCCTGGCCCGCAGGTCGTCCTCCCGGCCCTGGTCGACGCGGTTGTTGCCGGCGTTCGCCGCCCACAGGGAGACGAACACGGCCAGCACGGCGACGACGGCCGAGCCGATCGTGAGGATCTTCTCGGTGCGCGGCCACACCGATCGCGCCTCGTCCTGCGGCGCCGGCGCCGGCTCCGGGCCGGGATCGGGTGTCGGCTCCGGATCCGGCGAAGGCTCGGGATCGGGCGTCGGCTCCGGACCCGGCGGCGGATCGGTCAGCACGGGCGGCGTGGTGGTCATGCCGACCGCCCCAGCTTGTCGGCCGCCCGCTCCAGCTGCAGCCGGGCGATCTGGATCGCGACCTGGTCCATCGCCGTGCTGCGCCGCGCCTGGGCGATCACCTGCGCCGAGCCCACCACGTCCTCGATGCGGATGAAGATGATGACGCCGTCGGCGGCGAAGCGGCCGTCCTGCTCCTGCCGGATCGCGACCGACAGCACCTCCGAGTCGGTGGTGTTGCCGTTGGACCGCAGCAGCTCGATCTCCTTGAAGGACAGCTCGATCCCGCCGCCGAGGTCGACCGGCTCGTCCTCGCAGTCGGCGATGTTGTCGCGGAGCTCATCGAGGAAGTCGGCGGCCGCGTCGGAGTCCTCGTACGCGGCGAGCGACACCGACGCCTGCGTCTCCGGGCTGCCGGGGTGGTAGAACTTCCGGACCGCGGTCGCGTCGGCGGTGGTGTCCGGCTCCTCGTCGCACGGCCAGACCCCGCTGTCGCCCCCGCCGCTCATGGTCTTCCAGCCCGGCCCGATGTCGTCGGCGGCGATCAGCGCCTTCTTCAGCTGGCTCTCGGTGAGCGACGGCCGGGCCGCCTCGGTGGTCCGCTTCACCGACGGAGTCTTCGTCGAAGTCGAAGTCGGGGTCGAGGCCGGCGTCTTCGTCGAAGCAGGGCGGTCCGTCGTCGCCTGGGCGGTGGGCGCGGGGGATGCCGGGGTGGTGGCGGGGCCGGGACCCGGTGGGGCGCCGCCGCACGCCCCGAGCACCCCCACCAGCGCGACCGTCACCGCCATGACCGCCGCGCCCCGGGCCCCACCCACCATCATCGCCTCCCACCGTCAGGCTTACCTCGACGGTAAGGATGGGATCGACAGATGTACACAGGGCGAACGGTCAGTCACGCATCGTCGGTCAGCTATCGGTCGGTGCCCAGGTGGGCCATCATCGGCGCCGGGTAGCGCGAGCCGTGGGCCGAGTCCGCCGGCACGGCCGCCTCGATCGCCGCGAGATCCGCGGCGGTGAGCGCGACCGGGACCAGGGCCTCGGCGAGCCGCTCGCGGGTCCGCGCGCCGACCAGCGGCACGATGTCGGCGCCCTGCGCGGCGACCCAGCCGATCGCCAGCTGCGCGACCGTGACGCCCTTCGCGGCCGCGACGGACCGCAGCGCCTCGACCAGGGCCAGGTTGTGGCCCACGTTCTCGGGTGCGAAGCGCGGGCCGTGCGCCCGGAAGTCCCCCGCCGCGAGCGGGCGGTCGGCGCGCCAGTGGCCGGACAGCAGGCCCCGGGACAGCACCCCGTAGGCCGTCATGCCGATGCCCAGCTCGCGCAGCACCGGCAGCACCTCGTCCTCCACGCCGCGGGACAGCAGCGAGTACTCGATCTGCAGGTCCGCGATCGGGTGCACGGCGTGCGCGCGGCGGATGACGTCGGCGCCGACCTCCGAGAGGCCGATCTCCCGGACGTACCCCTCCTTGATCAGGTCCGCGATGGCGCCGATGGTCTCCTCGACGGGCACCGCGGGGTCGAGGCGGGCGGGGCGGTAGACGTCGACGTGGTCGACACCGAGGCGGACCAGGGTGTACGCGAGGAAGTTGCGGATCGCGGCCGGGCGGGTGTCCATGCCGCCCCACGCGTTGTCGGGGCCGCGCAGCGCGCCGAACTTGACGCTGAGCCGGACCTTGTCGCGGTCGCCGGGGCGCAGCGCGTCGCGGATGAGCAGCTCGTTGTGGCCCATCCCGTAGAAGTCGCCGGTGTCGATCAGGGTCACGCCGGCGTCGATCGCGGCGTGGATGGTGGCGATGCTCTCGGCGCGGTCCGCCGGGCCGTACATGCCCGACATGCCCATCGCGCCCAGTCCGATCACGGGGCCGTTCATGTTTTGCTCCATGCCTCGACACTGCCCCTGATGGAGGGCGACACACAGCGGAGCGCTTTTCGTAGGAGCGGCGGTCCCTGGCTGCGCGGCCCCGCGAGCGGCGAGGATGAAGGCATGCAGCGTGACGACCTCGCCGACTTCCTGCGCCGCCGGCGCGAAGCGATCCGCCCGGCGGACGTCGGGCTCGCGGAGGGGCCGAGAAGGCGCACCGCCGGGCTGCGCCGCGAGGAGGTCGCCCTGCTCGCCGGCATGTCCACCGACTACGTGGTGCGCCTGGAGCAGGGCCGCAGCGCGCAGCCGTCGGCGCAGATGCTGTCGGCCCTGGCCAGGGCGCTGCGGCTGACCGAGGACGAGCGGGACCACCTGTACCACTTGGCCGGCCAGCAGCCGCCGCGCTCGCCGGGCGGGGCCACGCACGCGCGGGCCGGCCTGCTGCGGATGCTCGACCTGCTCGGGGACACGCCCGCGACGGTGGTGAGCGACCTGGGGGAGACCCTGGCGCAGAACCGGATGGCGACGCTGCTGTTCGGCGACCAGACCAGCTTCCGCGGCGACCGGCGCTTCCACGCGTGGCGGTGGTTCACCGATCCGGAGTGGCGGCAGGTGTACCCGCGGGAGGACGCCGAGCACCACAGCCGGGTCACGGTGGCGGACCTGCGGGCGACCGCCGCCCGGCGGCACGGCGACTCGGACGTCGACGGGCTGGTGCACCGGCTGCTCGCGGCGAGCCCGCAGTTCGCGGCGCTGTGGGGCGAGCACGAGGTCGCGGTCCGCCGCTCCGACCGCAAGCGGATCGTCAACCGGCAGGTCGGGGTCATCCACATGGACTGCGAGACGCTGGTGACGCCGGACCTGGGGCAGAAGCTGCTCGTGCTGACGCCGCAGCCCGGCACCGACGCCGCGGAGAAGCTGGCGTTGCTGTCGGTGGTCGGGTTGACACATTTCGGCGGATGAATACCCGCTGGTACCGACTTTCTTCGCGACTTTGATTGACATCCGACAGTTAACTTTCCTATCGTTTCAGCCACCTGTCATCGCGCCGGTGGCACCTCCTTCAGTGGTTGCGGGTATCCCACCCTGCCCGTTCGCCGCCGGCCGACCATCCGAAGGAGCACCCGTTGTCCTCCTCGTCCGAACTGGAGTCCGGCGCCGCCCGCCCCGGACGCCACCGGGCCCGCCGATCGGCCTTCGCCGCCGGTGCGCTCGCCATCGCCACCGCTGCTGCGGGTGGCGTCTTCGCCCTGGTCAACCAGGGTGCCGCCGATGCCGCCACGCTGCCCAACGGGTTCAAGAGCGTCGGCTACATGCCGTCGTGGGCCGGCAGCGCCAACAGCATCCAGTACAGCAAGCTGACCCACATCAACTACGCCTTCGTGCTGCCCAACAGCAACGGCAGCCTCCAGGGCCTCGACAACCCGTCGAAGCTGCAGTCGATCGTGTCGCTCGGCCACGCCGCGGGCGTCAAGGTCTCCATCGCCGTCGGCGGCTGGAACGACGGCAACGACTCCGGTTTCGAGGGCATGGCCGGCAACGCGACCGCCCGGACCGCGTTCGTCAACAACATCGTGAACCTGGTCAACCAGTACAACCTCGACGGCGTCGACATCGACTGGGAGTACCCCGACCCGGGCACCTCCGGCAACAACTACACCGCGCTCATGTCGCAGCTGAGCACCGCCATGCACAGCCGCGGCAAGCTCCTCACCGCCGCCGTCGTGTCCGAGGGCGGCACCGCCAACGGCGTGCAGCCGGCCGTGTTCGGCTACGTCGACTGGCTCAACATCATGGCCTACGACGGCGGCAGCCCGCACGCGAACTACGACTGGTCGATCGCGGCCGTGAACTTCTGGAAGGGCCGCGGCCTGCCGGCCTCGAAGGCGGTCCTCGGCGTGCCGTTCTACTCGCGGCCCGGCTACTACACGTACAGCGACCTCGTGGCCCGCGACCCGGCGAACGCCAACCGGGACTGCACCACGATCAACGGCGTCCAGGAGTGCTACAACGGCATCCCGACGATCAAGCGCAAGACCACGTGGGCGATGGCCAACGCCGGCGGCATCATGAACTGGGAGCTGTCCCAGGACACCAACACCAGCACCTCGCTGGTCAGCGCGATCTACACCACGGCCACCGGCGGCACCCAGCCGACCGGCGGCCCGACGACGAACCCGGGCGGCCGCACCGGCCGCATCACCGGGATCGCCGGCAAGTGTGTCGACGTCGCCGCCGCCTCCTCCGCCAACGGCACCGCGGTGCAGCTGTACACCTGCAACGGCACCAACGCGCAGAACTGGACCGTCGCGACTGACGGCACGCTGCGGGCCCTCGGCAAGTGCATGGACGTCACCAGCGCCGGCACCGCCAACGGCACGAAGATCCAGCTGTGGGACTGCAACGGCACGGGCGCCCAGGTCTGGCAGTCGCAGGCGGACGGCACGCTGCGCAACCCCACGTCCGGCAGGTGCCTCGACGTGACCGGCAACGTGTCGACCGACGGCACCCGCCTGCAGATCTGGGACTGCTTCGCCGGCGCGAACCAGCGCTGGGTCCTGCCCTAGCAATTCTCGCGCAACCGGTGGCCGGGCCTTCGTGCCCGGCCACTTCGGTGTTCAGCCAAGCTGGCCGGGCGCGTTGGTGTTCAGCCGAGATGCCGGGCGCGTTGGTGTTCAGGCCGAGGTGGCTGGGCACCGTGGTGGTCAGGCCGAGGTGGCCGGGCGCCGTGGTGTTCAGCCGAGGTGGACCGGCAGGGTTGTGGTGCCGTGGATGAGGACGCCCGGGCGCCAGATGAGCTCCGAGGCGGGGACGGCCAGGCGCATCGCCGGGAACGCGGCGAGGAGGTCGCGGAAGGCGATCTGCGCCTCCAGCCGGGCCAGGGGAGCGCCGAGGCAGTAGTGGATGCCGTGGCCGAAGGCCAGGTGCTGGTTGTCGGGGCGGTCCAGGTCGACGGCGGCAGGGTCGGGGAAGCGGTCCGGGTCGCGGTCCGCGCTGAGCAGTGAGATGGCGACGACGGCGCCCGCCGGGATGGTGATGCCGCCGTACGTGACGGGCTCCATCGCCACCCGGAACGTCGCCGTCTCCACCGGTGACTCCAGGCGCAGGAACTCCTCGACGGCCCGCGGGATCAGCGCCGGGTCGGCGAGGAGGCGCCGGTGCTCCTCCGGGCGGGTCAGCAGGGTCCACATGCCGTTGCCGATCAGGTTGACCGTGGTCTCGTGCCCGGCGATCAGCAGCAGGAACACCATCGACGTGAGCTCGTCCTCGTCGAGGCGGTCGCCCTCGTCGGTGGTCGCGATGAGCGCGCTGAGCAGGTCGTCGGCCGGCTCGGCGCGCTTCGTCGCGATCAGGGTCCGCAGGTAGGCGAGGAAGCTCGCGGCGGCTTCAGGCACGCCGGCCCGCTCCACGGACCCGGCCACCAGGACGCCGGTCCAGCGCCGGAACTCCGTCTGGTCCTCCTGCGGGATGCCGAGCAGCTCGCAGATGACCTGGATCGGCAGCTGCACGGCGTAGTCGTCGATGACGTCGCCGTGCTCCCGCTCGGCCATGCCGGCGATCAGGGCGGCGCTGAGCTCCTCGACCCGGCCGCGCAGCTGCTCGACCCGCCGTGCGGTGAACGCCTTCGCGACGAGCCGCCGCAGCCGGGTGTGGTCCGGCGGGTCGTTCGCCAGCAGGTGCCTGGTCAGCGGGGCGCTGACCTCCCGGGCGAGGGCGGCGGCGTTCGCGGTCGCGCCGACCCGCTTCGACAGCCGCGGGTCGCCGAGCGCCGACCTCGCGTCGGCGTACCTGGTGACCAGCCACATCTCCATGCCGGTCGGCAGCTGCAGCCGGTGCACCGGCGCCTGCTCCCGCATCGCGGCGTACACCGGATGCGGGTCGTCCCAGAAGTCCTGCGTGAACAGCGGCGTGCTCGGCGCGGTAGTCACCCATCCACGGTAGCCAATCATCACGCGTTTCGGTGCCCCGGTCACCGTGAGTGATGAATGTGCGGTCAGGGCTTGCCGAGCCAGTCGACGAAGTGGATGGTGCCGAGGCGGGCGGCCGGGCCGGGGGTCAGGGAGGTGTCGTCGAGCTCGGCGCCGAAGTAGCGGGCGTGCGGGTCGGTCGTCACGTCCTGGACCGGCTCGGCGCCTTCCTGGGCGGCGAGGAAGCGGCGGACATGCTCGTCCATGCGCACCGGCTCCGGGCCGCCGAGCTCGACGATCCCGCCGACCGGGGCGGCCTGCGCGACGTCGGCGAGGGTGGCGGCGACGTCGTCGGCGGCGACCGGCTGGTAGAGCGCCGGCGGGAGGTGGATGGCGCCGTCGACGACCGCGGACTGGGCGATCGCCTGCGTGAACTCGAAGAACTGGGTGGCCCGCAGGATCGTGAACGGCAGGCCGGACCCGGTGATCGCGGCCTCCTGGGCGACCTTGGCCCGCAGGTATCCGCTGTCGGGCAGGCGGTCGGCGCCGACGACCGACAGGGCGACGACGTGGGAGACGCCGGCGGTGCGGGCGGCGGCGAGGAGGTTGCGGGCCGAGGTGCGGAAGAACTCGAGCACCGCCGCGTCCTCGAACGACGGCGAGTTCGACACGTCGACCACGACCTGGGCGCCGGCCAGGACCTCCGGGAGGCCCTCGCCGGTGACGGTGTTGACGCCGGTGGCCGGGGAGGCCGGGACGACCTCGTGGCCGGCGGTGCGCAGCAGGTGGGTGAGCTTGCCGCCGATCAGCCCCGTGCCGCCGATGATGACGAACTTCATGAGGGTCTCCTCCACAGATCCAACTCGGACAAATCTTGTCCGGGATGACGCCACCACCATACCCGGACATGAAGTGTCCGAGTCAAGTAGGATGGCGGGGTGAAGATGTCGGGCGGGGTCGAGTGGGCGCTGCACTGCTGCGTGGTGCTCACCGCGGCGCCCGCGCCCGTGCCGGCGGGGCGGCTCGCCGAGCTGCACGACGTCTCCGGCAGCTATCTGGCCAAGCAGCTGCAGAGCCTGTCCCGGGCCGGCCTGGTCCACTCGGTGCAGGGGCACGCCGGCGGCTACCGGCTCACGCGCCCGGCGAGCGAGATCACCGTGCTGGACGTGGTGGTCGCCGTGGACGGGCCGCAGCCTGCGTTCGTGTGCACGGAGATCCGCCAGCGGGGGCCCCTCGCGACCCCGGCGGAGATGTGCACGGCGCCGTGCGCGATCAGCCGGGCGATGGCCGCCGCCGAGCACGCCTGGCGGGAGGCGCTGCGGGCGGTCACCATCGCCGACCTCGCCGAGAGCGTCACCGGCGACTACGGCCCGGCCGTCTTCGACGGCATCCGCGCCTGGCTGCGCTGACGCCGCCACGCCCGCCGGGGGCACGCCGGCGGCCGCCGTGACCTGACATCGTTGACACAACTTGTATCGATGCTCTTAGCTGTACGGCAACATCCCGGTCGATCGAGGAGCTGCCGTGCGCCCATCCGTCCGTGCCCTGACGACGGTGCTGGCCGCCGCGGCGTTCGCCGTGGTCCCCGCGGCCGCGTCCCAGGCGGCGACGCCCGCCCGGATCATGCCGCTGGGTGCGTCGATCACGTGGGGCACCAGCTCCACCGACGGCAACGGCTACCGGGAGGCGCTGCGCCGGCACCTCGCCGACGACGCCGGGGTCGCGGTCGACATGGTCGGCTCGCAGCGCTCCGGCACCGCCGCGGACAACGACAACGAGGGCCATCCCGGGTACCGCGTCGACCAGGTCGCGGCCGGCGCCGACGCCTGGATCGCGGCGGCCCGGCCCGACGTCGTGCTGCTCAACGTCGGCACCAACGACATGCTGCAGAGCTACGACCTGCCCAACGCGCCGGCGCGCCTGAGCGCCCTCGTCGACCAGATCCTGCGGGCCGCCCCCACCGCGACCGTCGTCGTCTCGACGCTCGTGCCGAACCCGGACGCGGCGGTGGAGGCGAGGGTCCGCGCGTACAACGGCCAGATCCCGGGCATCGTCCAGGCCAAGGCCGCGGCGGGCAAGAAGGTCCGCCTGGCCGACTTCCACGCCAACCTGACCCTCGCCGACATCGGCCCCGACCGGATCCACCCGACCGACGGCGGCTACGCCAAGCTCGCCGACGTGTGGTTCTCCGCGCTCCAGCCGGTGCTCGGCGCCGGTCGGCCGTGGCCGCTATTCAAGACCGACTTCGGGGCCGCCGCGCCGCCGCTCACGTGGACCGACACGGTGCAGGCGGCGCGCAACGTCACCGGGTACTGCTGCGGCCTCACGTCGATGGAGTCGGGCCGCCGGGCGGAGGTCGCGCACGGCGGCACCTACGCGCTCATGTACTCCGGCACCGACACCAGCGCCGCCGGGTCGTACTCCTACAACCGGGTCTTCGACGTGCACCTGCCGCTGACCGCGGGCACGACGCTCACCTACTGGATCTATCCGCAGTCCGTCAACGGCACCTTCGCGGCGCTCGACCTCGCGCTCACCGACGGCCGGTCGCTGCGTGACTCGGGCGCCGTAGACCAGTTCGGGGTCAGGGCGCACCCGCAGTTCCAGGGCGAGGGCCGGCGCCTGGTGGTCAACCAGTGGAACCTGGTGCAGGTCAGCCTCGCCGGGCTGGCGGGCGGCACCGTCGACCAGATCCGCATCGGCTACGACCAGCCCGGCGGCACCGGCACGTTCCGCGGCTACGTCGACGACATCCAGATCGTCAACGCACCGCAGCCGTGACCTTCGGCAGCGCCGCCCGGGTGACGGTGACGAGACGGTCGCGGAGGTCCTGCTTCTGCGCGGCCGTCCAGCCGGCCTTGTCCTGACGGTCGACGGAGATCCGCATCTGCCACACCAGGTTGCCGTCGCGGACGCCGATGCGCAGGGTCAGCATCGTCTTCGCCTGCGCGCTGGACCCGGCCATCTCGAAGACGACGGCCTCCTCGCCGAGACCCGTCAGCTGGACGGGCTGCACGTTGAGGGCGGCGTCGCCGGCGATGCGCTGCTTGTAGTCGTACGCGGCGGTCGCCTCCTCGGGGGTGATCCGGAGCTCGGCGGCGAAGGAAGCGCGCCCGGCCCCGTTGTCGTGCAGCCGGACCGCGATGCACGACGCGTTGCCGCCGGCCGCGCCGACGTCGAGCCGGGACGCCGGTGGGGAGTCCGCCTTCTCGTACAGGCCGGCGAACGGCGCCAGGTCGATGCTGGCGCACAGTTCGTCGGGGACCTTCCTCAGGTCGTAGCGGGCGGCGGCGGCGGTCGGCGAGGCGCCGTCGGACGCGCCGGCGGAGTCGTCCGGCAGGTTGGCCAGGAGGACGGCGGCACCGGCGAGGACGACGACGCCCGCGGCGACCCCGGCGAGCAGCCGCTTCCGCGACCTCCGCCCGCGTGCCCCGGACCGCGCGCCGGCCACCGGCTCGACCGGCGCCGCGCCGGTGCTCTGCGCTGCGCCGGTGCTCTGCGCTGCGCCGGTGCTCTGCGCTGCGCCGGTGCTCTGCGCTGCGCTGGTCCTCTGCGCGGCGCCGGGGCGCGGCGCGGCGCCGGCCGGTGGGGCGCCGGGATGCGGCGGGGCGGTGGGGGAGCCGCCGGCCGTGGCCGCCGTGGCAGGGGCCGGTCGCGCGACGGTCAGCGCGCCCTCGGCCACCACCAGCTCGGGCTGCTCGGCGACCACCGGCGCGACCCCGAGCGCCTCGTGCAGCATCGTCGCCACCAGGGGAATCCGGCTGGAGCCGCCGACGAGGAACAGCCCGCCGAGCTCGGCAGGCCGCAGCCCGTCCTCGGCGAGCAGCGTCTGCACCATCGCCACGCTCGGCCGCAGCACCGGCCGCATCAGGCCGTCCAGCTGCTCCCGCCCGAGCGGCACCTCCCGCCCGAGCGCCGGCACCATGATCACGGTGCCGCTGGCGCGCGACAGCATCTCCTTCGCGGCCCGCACCTGGTCCCACAGCCGGCGCCGGGTCGCCGCGTCGGTCCAGAGAGTGCCGTACGTCGCCTGCAGGAACCCGACGACCGCCGCGTCCACGTCGAGGCCGCCGAGGTCGTTGAGGCCCGCGGACGCGAACGGCTCGAAGCCGTCCGCCCGGCGCTGCAGCAGCGTGGCGTCACAGGTGCCGGCGCCCAGGTCGTACACCATGACGACGGCACCCACGGGCACCTCCTGCGCCTCCGCGAGGAAGGTCGCGGCGGCCACGGGCTCGGGCACCAGCCGCACCCCGGCGGGGTCGAACCCGGCGAGCAGCGCCGCGTCGGTGAGCAGCGCCCGGCGGCCCGCGCCCCAGTCCGCAGGGTGGGTGAGCGTGACGTCGTGCACGGGGCCGGCGACCCTGGCCGCCTCGGCAGCGACCCGCCGCAGGACCGCGGCGACCAGGTCCCGGACGCCGACCTCCGCGTCGCCGAGCAGGACGGCGGTGTCCGTGATGCGGCGCTTCGGGTTGGGTTCGAGCCGCTCCGGGAAGCTGTGCGACAGGTGCGCCGCGTCGCGCCCGGTGTGCAGGCGCCCGTCGGGCCCGAGCAGCACGGCGGAGGACAGCAGCGGCGAGCCGTCGAAGAGCAGCTGCTGGACGCGCCCGTCGGCCCGTTGCAGCACCGCGATCGTCGTGGACGTGCCGAAGTCGATGCCCAGCCGGGACCGCGCACGCGTCATGGCGCGGCACAGTAACGCATCCACCCGTTCCGGCGACAACGGCCCGGACCGCGCCCGCCTGAGATCGCCGGAATGTTCAAGAGCATCTTCCGCCGCGAACGTGCGCCGCTGCCGTTCGTGACGGACGTGGACCGCGCCCTCGACGACCACGACCTGCGCGCGGCGCGGGAACGGGCGGTCGCGGGCGACCGGCGCGCCGCCGCCGACGTGATCGCGGCCGCCGGCACCGACCTGGAGCGGCGCGGGCACCGCATCGCGATCCTCGGTGACGCCGCCGAGGAACAGGGCCGGGACCGGCTCGACGCGTGGCTGGCGGGCCGCCGGCGCGACCCGTTCAACTTCGTGCTCCACGTCCGCGCCGTCGACTTCCACTGCGCGAAGTGGTGCGGCTCGCACACGCAGATGTTCGAATTGGCCCGCACCACCTGAACTATCGGTGGGCGCACAAGCTCAGGATGTGAGGCGCTGCGGCATACTGCTGCCGTGGATCATGTGGCGCAGCGGCAGGTGATGGTCGACGCGGTCGGCGAGCAGGTCGGGCCCGGGCGGGCCGTCCGGAGCGTGCGGGACCTCGACGCGGACGGGGTGCCCGTCCGGCTCTACCAGGACGGTGACGCGGCGGAGCCGCCGGTGATCGTCTACGCGCACGGCGGCGGCTGGGTCCTCGGCGACCTCACCACGCACGACGGGCTGTGCCGGCTCCTCGCGGCCGAGACCGGCTGGGCGGTGCTGGCCGTGGACTACCGGCGGGCGCCCGAGTCGCCGTTCCCGGCCGCGTTCGAGGACATCGACACCGTCTGCGGTTGGCTGCGGGTGTACGGGCGGCAGCACGGACTGGACCCCACGGCCGTCGCGGTCGCCGGTGACTCCGCCGGCGGGCTGCTCGCGGCGGTCACCGCCCGGCGGGAACGCGACGCCGGGCGGGGGCTGCTGGCACAGGTGCTGATCTGCCCGGCGCTGAGCCCCGTCATGGACTACCCGGACCTCGGCAACGACGGGCTGTGGCCGCAGGAGATGGCCGAGTTCTGGGACCTGTTCTGCCCGCCGGGCGTGGACCGGCACCAGCCGGACCTCGACCCGTTCCTCGCCGACCCGGCCGGCCTGCCGCCGGCGGTCGTGGTCACCGCCGAGCTGGACATCCTGCGCGACGAGGCCGAGCGGTACGCCGCCTTCCTCGCGTCCGCGGGCGTGCCGGTCATCGCCACCCGGTACCAGGGAACCTTCCACAACTTCCCGAGGAAGCTGGCGCTGACGAGGGACGCCGCGGTCGCCGTCGCCCAGATCGCCGCCGCGTTGCGGGCCCTCACGTAGCGCGGCGCGGCCGTACCATCGGCGCGTGCGGCACTGGTGGATCGTCCTGCTGGCCTTCGCGGGCCTGGTCGTGACCGCGCTCTTCTACGGCGTCTCCGCCGGGCCGCCGGAGACGCGGCACCGGCCGACCGCGTACTCGGACCTCGGCCAGGGCGGCGACTCCAACACGATCGTGATCCGCTTCGACTGGCCGCACGAGGGCTGGTGCTCCGGCCAGTTCACCATCGCCGCCGCGGAGACGTCGACCGAGGTCCGCGTCGGCGACGTCGTCAGCAGGACGCCGCGCTCCGGCGGGGCCTGCGCCGGGCTCGGCTCCGACGGCCGGACGGCGTGGGACTCGCTGACGCTGTCCAGGCCGCTCGGCGACCGCCGCGTGGTCCGCGCCGACGACGGGGCGGTCCTGCCGTACGTCCGCCGGGGCCCACCGGGCTGAAGTGGCATGAACGTGCGAGTCGCCCGCGGCGGCGCCGGACCATGCTCCTCGGTATGGCTTACGCATACCCGCCGCAGCAGGCGTACGCGATGCGCAGCACCGCACCCGCCTCGCTGCACGTCGTCGCGATCTTCCAGTACCTCGGCGGCCTCCTCATGCTGGGGATCGCCGCGCTCTTCGCCCTGGCCGCCTCGGAGATGACCAAGCAGCTCGGCGGTCGCCTCGGCACCTACGACGCGTCCGTCACGTCCGCCGTCGCGGTCGTCGTCGCCGTCTTCGCCGGGATCGGCCTGATCGCCATCATCCTCGGCCGCAAGGTCCAGCGCGGCCGCAACTGGGCCCGGATCCTGCTCACCGTGCTCAACGTCCTCAGCCTCGCCTCGGTCGCGTGGCAGGCCTACTCCACGTCGCTGCTCACCGTGTCGACGATCGTCAGCGCCGCCTTCCCGGCCCTGTTCCTGATCCTGCTCAACACCCGCGCCGCCCGCTCCTGGTGCCACCACCGCACCTACTGACCCCGCAGCGCTTCGAAGCCGGAACTTCTCCACGATCCACGCGCACAGGGCGGCGGGCGAGTCCACCAGCCCGTAGCCGACGGTCTGCGGCCGGGTCGACTGCTCCAGGGAATATCCGTCCTCGACCGCGCCGGCCCGCTCCAGGTCCGCGAGGCTCCGCCGTTCCGCGTCCGTCAGGTCCTCGAACGTCGCCGGGTCGGGCGCCGCGAGCGGCGGCACCAGATGCAGCCCCACCACCCTGCCGGGATCCTGCTGGGCGATCGCGGTGCTGACGCTGGTGCCCCAGTCGTGCCCCTGCGCGGCGAACCGCTCGTAGCCGAGGCCCGCCATCAGCTCCACCCAGGCCGCCGCGATGCGCTCCACACCCCGGCCGGTGCCGGTGGGCTTGTCGCTGAACCCGTACCCGGGCAGCGACGGGCGCACGACGTGGAACCCCGCGCCGGCCAGAGGACCCGCCACCTTCAGGAAACGCCGAACTCCGCCCGGAACGGCACGATCCTCCCCATGCCGCCCATCCTCTCCCGGCGGCAATTCGCTCGCAGTCCGGGCGCGGCGGGCGGAGCATGGAGTGCTTGAGCGGCGAGTGGTACTACGACAGCCCGTCGACGGTCGCCGGGGCGTTGCAGCGCGGGCTCGGCCGGGGCGCCGCGCTGGCGCTGGACCCCGAGGCGGTCATGGCGTGCGTCCGGCGCGATCACCGGTACTGGCGGATCTTCGACGACAGGGCCCTGTACCTGGCGCGGCTCGTCCGCGACCTGGGGATCGACGCCGGGCGGATCGCCGGCGTGCTGCGGGGCGAGGACGAGGACAACGCGGTCGGCAACGCGATGCAGGTGCTGACGCAGCTCGGCCGCGGCGGCGACCAGGTCGCGGTCGACGCGGTCCGGGAGCACGTCCGGCACGGGGCGGACTGGGTCGACGCGCTGGAGGAGATCGCCGCGGCGTGGCCCGCCGAGCTGTGGGACGACCTGCTGCCCGTGGCCGCGGACCGGCTCCGCCCCGGCGACATGATCGGCTGGGCGGCGCGGCCGTGGACCGGCTGGGCCGCCCGCGACGACCGGATCGCCGCCGCGATCGCAGCGTGCCGCCCACCCGACCGGCGGTGCCCGTGCAGCGGCGCCCCCGCCGGCGAGCTGCTGGCCAAGGTCGGCACCGGGACTGTCGAGGAGCGCCGGCACGCGCTGCGGCACCTGCGCCGGCACGGGCCGCAGCCCGCGCTGCTCGACCTGGTCGCCACCCTGCCGGTGGAGGAGCTGCACGGCCCGCTCGGCAACGCCCTGGGCGAGCTCGGCGCGGCGGCCGTGCCGGTCGCCCGGGCGTGGGCGGCCCGGCTGCCGCACCCGATCGGCTGGACCGGGTGCGTGCTGCTCGCCGAGCACGGCGACGGGTCCGACGGGCCGGCGCTGCTCGCCGGCTGGGCGTGGCTGGAGGACCGCGACGACCTGTGCGGCTTCGACCGGCTCGCCACCGGCCTGGCCCGGATCGGCGGCGACGCGGCCCGGGCCGCGGTCCCGAAGCTGCGCCGCGCCTGGTTCACCCCGCACTCCTATGAGCGCGCCGCCACCCTGAAGGCGTTCACCGCGCTGGACCCCGACGCCGCGACCCGGCAGCTCACCGAGGGCCTCTGGGACTGCGAGGCGGACGTGCGCGAGTTCGCCGCCGCGCGGGCACCGCTGAGCCCCGTCGTCGAACACCGCCTCGCCGTCCTGCGCGACGACCCCCTGGAGACCCCCGAGGTCCGCGCCGCCGCCACGACCCGCCTGGCCGCGTGATGCGGCGGTACGAGTACGTCGGGCCCGCCGAGCTGCGCGACCTGCCACCCGTGGCCGTCGCCGTGATCCGGTCCCGCGACGACCTCGCCGCGTGGCTCGCGGCCCGCCCGCGCGGGGAGCTCGCCGAGCCGTTCACGTTCGTCGTCGACCTCGGCGGCACGCTCCGCCTCGCGCCGCGGCGCAGCGAGCACATCGCCTGCGCCGGCGGAGAGCCGGTGCTCGCCGCCGGGGAGATGGGGTTCGCCGCCGACTGGCGCGTCGACCGGGTGAGCAACCAGTCCACCGGCTACTGCCCCGACCCGGCGTGCTGGCCGGCCGTCGCGGCCGCCCTCGACGCGGCCGGCACGCCCCACCCGGGCGGGTTCACCGACACGGTGGTCTTCCGCCGCTGTACCGCCTGCGGCCAGCGCAACATCGTGCACGACGGCGACTTCGCCTGCGCCGTCTGCGGCGCCCCGCTCCCGGTCGACGGGTGACGCCGCCGGGGGGGTCAGCCGACGGTGGCGGGGTGGGCGGCCCGCACGTGGGCGGCGAGGTCCGCGGCCGGCATGGGGCGGCCGAAGTGGTAGCCCTGCGCGTAGCGGTAGCCGAGCCGGCGCAGCACCCCCGCCTGGGCCTCGGTCTCGACGCCCTCGGCGACGGCGCGCAGGCGCAGGCCGTCGCTGATGCCGATGAGGGCCTCCGCGATCACCGAACGGTCGCCCCGGTCGGTGATGTTGTCGACGAAGGACTTGTCGACCTTCAGCAGGTCGACCGGGCAGGTGCGCAGCAGGCCGAGGGACGAGTGGCCGGTGCCGAAGTCGTCGAGGGCGACGTTGACGCCGAGGCGCTTGAGCTGGTGCAGCTCCTCCAGGCCGGACCCGCCGTCGAACACGGCCGTCTCGGTGACCTCGACGGTGAGGTGGCGGGGGTGCAGGCCGACGCTGTGCAGGGTCGCCTGGACCTGCGCGGCGAAGCCGGCCTCGCGCAGCTGCCGCGGTGACACGTTCACCGACACGTACTCCAGACCGTCGGGGCCGAGCTCGTCGCGCCACCTGGCGGCCTGCCGGCACGCCTCGGTGAGGATCCACTGGCCGACGGGGACGATGAGGCCGGTGCGCTCCGCGGCGGGGATGAACAGGTCGGGGCGCACCATGCCGCGCTCCGGGTGCTGCCACCGCACGAGCGCCTCCACGGCGACGGTACGGGCGTCCGACAGCCGCACGATCGGCTGGTAGTGCAGGCGCAGCTGCCCGGTGTCCAGCGCGACCCGCAGGTCGGCGGCGGTGCGGGCCTGCTCGGCGCTGTGCTGGTCCAGGCACGGCGCATACGTGACGCGCCGCCCCTTGCCCTGCGCCTTCGCCTCGTACATGGCGACGTCCGCGCGCCGCAGCAGCTCCTCCGCGGTCGCGTCGCCGGCGTGCAGGGCCAGGCCGATGCTCGCCTCGACGACGAGGGCGTGGCCGGCGGCGTCGAGCGGGCGGCGCAGCTCGGCCGCCACGGTGTCCAGGACGTGCAGCGCGTGCTGCTCGCCGGTGGTGGGGAAGACCAGCGCGTACTCGTCGCCGCCGAGCCGGGCGACCAGGCCGCCGTCCGGTCGCAGGCACTCCAGCCGCGCCGCGACCGCGGTCAGCAGCGCGTCGCCGACGGCGTGCCCCAGGTCGTCGTTGATGCCCTTGAAGTCGTCCACGTCGACCAGCGCGACCGCGACCGGGTCCTGACCCGCGTCGAGGATCTCGCCGGTGTACTGCATGAGCAGCCGGCGGTTCGCCAGCCCGGTGAGGGCGTCGTGGGTCGCCTGCCACGCGAGGGTCTGCTGGTACTCCTCCAACTCCCGCAGCCGGCTGTCGAGCGTGTCGACGAGGACGGCGTTGTCGCGCAGCGCCGCCGCCTGCCGGGCCGCGACGAGCAGGACCAGCGCGACGGTGCCCAGGGCCACCCCGAGCACGTCGTCGCCGCCGTCGGCCGCGTCGGCGAGCAGCAGCACCCCGGTGGCGAAGACCGCCAGGTAGGGCACCAGCGGCCGCCGCTCCCGCCGCACCGCCGCCGGTGGCTCGACCCCGGCCGCCCGCCGCTGCCGGTCCGCGGCCAGGCACAGGATGAAGCAGGTCAGGGGCAGCACGACCGGCGTGCCGTTGAGGTGCGGGCGGTCGGTCAGCAGCGGCGTCAGCGCGCCGCCGGTCGCGCCGCCACCGCCGGCGAGGGCGAGCAGGTAGAGGGCCTTGCGGTCGAGCGGGCCGGTGCCGGTGAACGCCACCTTGATGAACGCGAACACGCACACCGACCCGGTCGCGACGATCGCGATGACGGCCCACGTGCCGCTGGTGTTGCCGCCCGACCACGTCTCCCAGTGCCGGAAGATGAAGTGCCAGGCGAAGGTGACCACGGTGACGAGGACGGTCGCGGTGTCGAGGCCGAAGCGCAGCCACTCGCCCCGGCTGCGGTGGGCGCCCGGGATCCGCAACAGGCCCCACAGCATCACCACCAGGCCCATCAGGTACACCGCCGCGGTGAGGCCACTCACGTGCTGGGGCGCCACCAGGTGCAGGAACATGTCGACGCCGTTGCTGGCGCCGCCGAGGCCGATGAAGACCATGCCGAGCCCCACGTGCCGCCAGAAGCGGCGCGCGCCGGGCGCCATCCCCTCCGCCGCGCTCGTGGTCCAGCAGGCCCACACCGCGCACCCGACCGCCAGGGGGACCGCGAGCCAGCTCACCAGCGCCGGCGTCGTCCGGGCCAGCCCCACCAGGAACCACGCCTCCGCGATGACCAGCACGACGACCGCGCCGATCAGGAGACCGGTCGGACGCCAGACCGCCACACCTCTCACACAGGTCGGCATCGGCCGGGTGACCGGGATCATGAACCAAATCTCAGCCGGCGCTCAGCGGATCCACAGATTCGTGACGCACAGTTGGAGGAACGTCCCGCCCGGTCACTGGAGGCATCCGATGGGTCTCGTTCTCGGCATCGTGAGTCTGGTGCTGCTGGTGGTGCAGCTGTTGCTGATCGCGCGTGCCATCCTCGACTGGAGTGTGGTCCTGGCCGGTCCGTCGACCCAAGGCTCGATCCGCTCGCGGGTGTCCGCGGGCGTGTTCGCGGTCACCGAGCCGATCCTGGCGCCGGTCCGGCGCGTGCTGCCGCCGCTGCGCCTCGGCGGGGTCGGGATCGACCTCGCGTTCATCGTCGTCTTCCTGGCGATCATCGTCCTGCGGGCGGTCATCGGCATGATCTGACGCCCGCTGTCCCGGTAACGCCCGCCCGCCCGCCGCCCGGCGCGGCGGGCGTTTTCGTGTCCGTGGATGGACCGGATCGACGGCCGTAGCAAATGTCAAGTATTGACAGAACTCGGGGCAGCGACCAACCTCTCCAGCAGGAAGCCCGCCAGCTTCCTTCCCTCGGCGATCGGCGCGCCGCGGTCACAGGGACACTCACCGCGGCTGTGCCGTGGCATCCGAACGGAGCGTTTGTGAGAAGACTGCGGTTCAGCGCACTGCTGGTGGCGGTCACCGCGGCCGTCGCCGGCCTGCCCGCGGTGCCGGCCCAGGCGGCCGTGCCGGCGGACCTGACCACGCTGGTCAACCCGATGATCGGCACCCAGAAGGAGGGCAACACCTTCCCGGGTGCGGCGCTGCCGTTCGGCATGGTGCAGGTCAGCCCGGACACCGGCCACGGCACGGGGTACAACTACGACCACGGCAAGGTGTGGGGCTTCTCCAACACCCACCTGTCCGGCGTCGGCTGCCCCGTGATGGGTGAGGTGCCGCTCATGCCGACGATCGGCGCGGTCAACTCCGCCGACCCCAACACCTACGGCCAGACGCTCAACCACGCCCAGGAGCAGGCGACCGCCGGCTACTACCGGCTCGCCACCCCCAACGGCGTCACCACCGAGCTGACGGCGACGCTGCGCAGCGGCTGGCAGCGGTACACCTTCCCGTCGAGCACCCAGGCCAACGTGCTGTTCAACACCGCGCAGGCGCGGGGCAGCGGCACCGGCGCGCAGTCGTCGTCGATCTCGATCGTCGGCAGCGACACCGTCGAGGGGTCCGTGACGACCGCCGGGTTCTGCGCCTCGGCGCCCGCGCACACCGTGTACTTCTCGGCCAAGTTCAGCCGGCCGTTCGCCTCCTTCGGCACCTGGTCCGGCACCACGTTCACCGGCGGCAGCCGGGCCTCGTCCGGCAGCGGCGCGAAGGGCGGCTGGGTCCGCTTCGACACCTCGTCCGACCGGGTCGTGACGGCGAAGGTCGGCCTCTCGTACACCGGGATCGCCGGAGCCCAGGCCAACCTCAGCGCCGAGACCAGCGCCGCCGGCTTCAGCTTCGACACCATCCGCAACGCCGCGCGCGACACGTGGAACGCGAAGCTGCACAAGGCCGAGGTCGACGGCGGCACGACCGACCGGCAGGTGGCGTTCTACACGTCGCTGTACCACTCGCTGCTGCACCCCAACCTGTCCGGCGACGTCAACGGCTCCTACCGCGGCTTCGACAACGTGGTGCGGACCGCGTCCGGGTACACGCCCTACCAGACGTTCTCGCTGTGGGACACGTACCGCGCGCAGAACCAGCTCGTCGCGCTGCTCGAGCCGCAGGTCGCCCGGGACTACGGGCTGTCGCTGCTCGCCGTGGACCGCGAGCTCGGCTGGCTGCCGAAGTGGTCCCTCGCCAACACCGAGACCAACACGATGACCGGCGACCCGGTCACCCCGTTCCTCGTCGACCTGTGGGCGCGCGGCCTGCTCGGCGGCTACGAGTCCCAGGTGTACGCGGCGCTGCGCAAGAACGCGCTCGGCGTACCCACCAACATCAACGGCCGCAACGGCAACCCCTACTACGCGTCGCTGGGCTACATCCCGACCGGCGTCACGTGCGGCCCGGTGCTGCCGATGGACCACGACTGCAAGTTCCCGAGCTCGGCCACCCTGGAGTACGCGGCCGCCGACTCCTCCCTCGCCATCATGGCGCGCGGCCTCGGCAACACCGCCGACGCCACCATGTTCGAGGCGCGCGGGCAGAACTACCGCAACCTGTTCGACCCGTCGATCGGCTTCTTCCGGCCGCGCAACGCCAACGGCGTGTGGGGCTCCCCGTACTCGCCGACCGACGGCTCGCACACCTTCCACGAGGCGGGCGCCTACCAGTACCAGTGGCTCGTCCCGCAGGACCCCGACGGCCTGGTCTCGCTGCTGGGCGGCAAGACCGCGGCGAACAACCGGCTCGACAGCTTCTTCGCCTACAACAACCTGCTGACCGACCCGTCGGGGACCGCGCACAACACCTGGGTCAACGGCGCCTACGACTACTACAGCTTCACCACGTACAACCCGAACAACGAGCCCGACCTGCTCGCGCCGTACACGTACCTGTGGACCGGGCAGCCGTACAAGACCTCCACGGTGCTGCGGGCCGCCTACACCCTCTTCACCAACGGCCCCAACGGCGTCACCGGCAACGACGACCTCGGCACGATGTCGGCGTGGTACGTGTTCTCGTCGCTGGGCCTGTACCCGCTGATGAACGGCGCCAACTTCTACGGGGTGAGCACGCCGCAGTTCCCGTCGGCGAAGGTGACGATCGGCTCGTACGGCAGCCAGCAGGGCGGCACGCTCAACATCACCGCCCCGTCGGTCAGCGACAGCAACCGCTACATCGGCACCGCCTCGCTGAACGGCACCGGCTTCAGCCGCACCTGGCTCTCGCAGGCGGACATCGCGCACGGCGGCGACATCGCCTACACGGTGACGGGCACGCCGGGCTCGTGGGGCACCGGCGCCGGCGACACCCCGCCGTCGTCGAACCACACCGCCCTCCCCGCCCCCGCGGTGAACCTGGCGGCCGGCAAGCCCGCCACCGGCTCCACCGCGTGCGCCGCCGAGGAGTCCCCGTCGAAGGCCGTCAACAGCAGCGTGACCGGCGGCAACACCGACAAGTTCTGCTCCACGGTCGCCGGCGCCTACCTGCAGGTCGACCTCGGGTCCGCCGCGTCGCTGAACAAGATCGTGGTCAAGCACGCCGGCGCCGGGGCGGAGACAGCCAACCTGAACACGAAGGCGTTCAACCTGCAGCTGTCCACCGACGGCAGCACCTGGTCGACCCCCGTCACCGTCACCAACAACGCCGACCCGGTCACCATCCACCAGTTCGCGTCGACGTCCGCCCGGTACGTCCGGCTCAACGTCACCACCCCGACGCAGACCACCGACGGGGCGACGCGCATCTACGAGCTGGAGGCGTACGGCTCGGCGACCGTCCCGGTGAACCTGGCCCTGAACCGGCCGGCCACGGGCTCCACCGCGTGCGCCGCCACCGAAGGCCCCGAGAAGGCCGTCAACGGCAGCGTCTCCGGCGGCAACACCGACAAGTTCTGCTCCGGCGTCGCGGGCGCCTGGCTGCAGGTCGACCTCGGCTCGGTCCGCGCCCTGACCCGCTTCGAGGTCGCCCACGCCCAGGCCGGCGGCGAGCCCGCCGACTACAACACGAAGGCCTTCACCATCCAGGTCTCCAACGACGGCAGCACCTGGACCACCCCGGTGACGGTCACCAACAACACCGCCGCGAACACCACCCACCCGGTGGCGCTCTCGGCCCGCTACGTCCGCCTCAACATCACCACCCCCACCCAGACCACGGACACCGCAACCCGTATCTACGAGCTGCGCGCGTTCGGCTGAGCCCCCAGGGGCGGGGGAACCGCCCCGGCGTGGTCCTGTTCTCCAGACCTCGCCGGGGCGCCTCGCTGTCAGGCGACGGCGATGACGAACTCGTGCCCGGCGTCATTCCTGTGTAGCAGCGCTGGCCATGCATCATCGGCCACACCGTGGGCGACCGCCCGTTGAAACGCCTCGCCGACGGTGATGAAGCCGTCACCGTCGCTGTCCGCCGAGCCGTCGCGGAGCCCGCTGACCAGCGCGCGGGTGAATCTCGGGAGCCCGCCGCGCGGATAGGAACCGACCATCCACGCCCCGGTGGCGTCGCCGGCGACGCTCAGCAGGTTGACGAGGCGCGTGCCGTCGCCTTCATCGGCGGTGCAGACGTCGAGGATCGCCAGCTGGCGGCGAGCCCGGCACGCGTTCAGCCGGGTGCGCAGCCACTGGATGCCGACCCCGGCGACCGCGTCCGGCCCGTCGAGGTCACGCAGCACGTGGCCGGCCAGGTAGAGCACCACCTGATCGGTGTGCGTGCGATCGGACAGGAACTCGCCGATCGCCTGCCGGATCCGTTGCGGGTCGAAGTCGACGGTGCTGGTCACGGCGAACCCGCCGATCGACGGATCGCCGAGCACCTCCGACATCGCGGCGAGGTTCTCCCGTATGGGTAAGGTGTCGCCGTACCACTGGTCGCTGGACCTGACGTTGCCGATCACCAACGCGAACCGTCCACCGCCCAACGACCGCTGACCGCCGGCCGCCGAGGCGATCCACTGGATGGCGATGTCGGCGGCGAGCGCCGCGGCGTTGTCGCGGTTGTCCGCACGGTGCTCGCCGATGAGACCGATGACGAAGGGTTCGCCGTCCGGGGCGAGGCCGTAGTCGAGTCGTTCGGCGAGCAGCTCCGCGGCGAGGCCGGCGTCGATGCGGGAGGTCGACGGGTCCCCGAGCTTCGTCTCCATCCTCGTGGTGAACGACTCGATGCCGCCGACGTCCCACGACTCGGCCGACGCCAGGATGTGGAAGCCGTGTGACGGGTCGCGCGAGGCGGCCGCCAGCGTGAGCAGCTCAGCCAGGTCGGGCGGGCCCCACCGGTTCATCACCAGGAAGAGCCGGCGCGTGCTGCGGCGCCGTTCAATGAACCGCAACGCGGCACGCAGCGCCTTGCTTCGGGCTTGCGGGTCGTCCTCGTCGTCGACGGCGAGCCCGACGTGCGGCAGTGCGAAGAGCGGGGCCAGGCCGCGGCCGTGGTCGAGGAGGAGGAACTGCACCTCGTCCGGGGTGTTCGTCAGAGCGAGGGACAGCACCAGCGAGATCAGGATGTCGACGCGTCCGGTGTACGGCATGCCGACGATCGCGACGTTGCCGGTCGTGAGGTCGAGCTCCAGCGGCTCGTAGCCGGTGCCGTCCTTGCGGGCCACGCTGCCGGCGATGCCGGCGGCCTTGCCCCAGAGGGCCTGGGAGCCGGCAGTGAGGCCGCGGCCCTCGATGACGCGGCGGGGGCCGAGCAGGTCCAGCAGCGCCGGCTGCGTGGACGGGGCCGGCGCGGCGATCCAGGGTCTCGCGCCGGCGAGTGCGGACATCCGTGCGACCAGCCATTCGGCGACGGTGTCGTGCCTCGGAGGGGCGAGCGGCAGGAACGTCACGGCGCCCCGGAACCGTTGCGGCTCGCTGGAGCGAGTTGTGAAGGTGCCGAATCCGGGCAGCGCGTTCGGTTCGAGTCGCAGCTCGAACCCCAGATGCTCCGGCAACCCGGACGACCGGAAGTCCTCGGATCCGTCCGTCAGCAGGACGTGGAGACCGGCGTCGTCGGCGTTGAAGAGCCGGTCGACAAGACTGTCCGGGCGTGGTGGGACGTTCAGGTATTTGTCGATGACGATGACGAGCTTCGGCCGGTTCGCGGGCATGTGCAGGCGGCGGTCCAGTTCGCGGCCGATGTCGTCGGCGAGCCGTCCGGCGCTGATCGGGGTGAGCGGGCCGGGGATGACGCCGACGGTGTGTGGCAGGTCCTTCAGGCCGGTGAACGTCCGCGAGCCGCCCGCGCTGACGAGGAGCAGCTCCAGCTCGTGCGGTGGGTGGGCCGCGGCGAGCGCGAGGACGATCGTGCGCAGCAGCTGGCGTCGGCCGGTGTAGGCGGGAGCGATGATCCACCCGTGCGGGCCGTGCCGCTCCAGGTCGAGCGTGACCGGCCTGCCGGCGTCGTCGACGCCGAACGGGACTGGGACGAGGCGGCCGTCCAGGTGTTCGTCCCACATCGGGAACCCGCCGAGGAGGTCGGTCAGCGGGACCGGTGCGTCCTCCAGGTCCGCGTCCGAGGACTCAGGGCCGGCCAGGCGGTCCAGCAGCGCCAGGGCCGACGCCGCCGCGTCCGAGCGCACGGAACTGAGTGCGTCGCGGATGGCGTCGAGGTCGGCGCCGGGGAGTTGGCCGAGTTCGGCCAGCCTCTGGACCGCCGCATTGGACGGGAGCAGGCCGATCGCGTCCTCCATCTCCGCGCCGAGGCGCAGGGCAGGGTCTGGCTGGCGGTCGAGCCGCCCGCGCATGGCGACGAACCAGTCCTTCGACAGGCCGGTCTCGGCGCGGGAGTCGCCGGTGGCTTCCTCCAGCCACCGGTGGGCCGCCGATGGGTCGATGATGCCGATCGCGGTGAGTCGCTGCGCCTGCTCCAGGAACGGGTGGGCGCCCCAGACGCCGGGGCGGTCGCAGTACCGTTCCAGCAGCAGCGCCACCTGCACGGCGCGGTCCGGGCCGTAGGTGGTGCGCAGGCTGATGAGCAGGTGGCGGCGCAGGTCGTCGTCGATCTCGTACAGGTCGCCGCCGAGCTCCTTGAACAGCGGCGACGTCAGCAGCACGGCCTCCACCGACCACGGCAGGTCGTGCGGCGGGTCGACGAAGAAGTTGATCCGCAGCAGGTTGAGCAGGGTCGGGTCGACGGCGACGGGGACGGCGGCGTGACAGGCCAGCTCGATGGCTCCCGGCGGGAGGGCCGCGCGGGCCTCGGCGAGCCTGGCGGCCGCCGTCGACACCCGGTCGAAGACGGTCACAGCGGGCGCTCCAGCAGAACGGGGTGGCCGCGCAGCGCGTCGACGGCGCTGTACATACCGGCGCGGGTCAGCGGGTACATCGGGACGTGCCGGGCGATCTGGCCGGCGGTCGTGCCGGGCCAGCGGTCGGGGTCGACGGGGTTGAGCCAGGCGAGGCGGGCACCGCGACGCAGCACCGCGAGGGCGAACGCCACGGTGTCGAAGAGCCGGGTCGTGACGAACGCGCCGCGCAGCGCCCCGGCGTCGCTGATCGCGGCGACCACCGTGGCGGGCGTGACGCCTGAGAGCAGGTCGGCGACGGGCCATGAGGTGAGCATCTCGGGGTCGCGGTACACCCGGCCGGTGTGAAGCGGCGGGACGTGGTCGAGGATCGGGTCGAGGTCGGACGCGAGGGTGTCCGGCAGCGACGCCAGGGCGCTGCGGTCGCGGCTGCGGCCGGGGGTGTTGCGGAAGTAGGCGACGGTGATGTCGTCGAGGCGCCCGGCGCGCACGACGGAGCCGACGACGTGGTCGACGAACCCGTGGTAGGGCGCCATGGAGCCGTCGCGGTCGACGAGCAGCAGCAGCCGGGCCGCGTTGACCCGGCGGGGCACCAGGACCGGGCCTTCGGCGAGGCCGGTGCGGGCGAAGCGGTCGACGGTCGCGTCGACGTCGACCTCGGTCAGCGGGCCGCGGCGGACGGGACGCCGCAGCCGCCGCCAGATCTGCGCGACGTCCCGCTCGGCGAGCGGGTACTGCGGCCGGACGACGAGGAACGGCGACGTCATGCCCGATCGGGGCGGCTCGGCCGGACCGGCGTGCCGCGGCGGTATCACGACGGTCAGCTCCTCCTCGACCAGCTCGGGAGCGGGTGCCGCAGTGGGAGCATCGATGTCCGGTGAGGTCTGTGCGGCCCGCTTACCGAGGGCGACGTCGGCCGGCCTGGACGGGGAAGGGGTGTCGGCGGTGGGCCAGTCCGGCAGCCGTACCAGATGCATCGTGGCGTTGATCAGCTCCGCGTCGCGGGGTGACTTGGCCCAGAGCGTGACGCACAGGGCCCGCAGCTCCGCGGGGGAGTCGAGGCCGTGCCCGGCGGCGAGGGCGGTCCGCAGCGCGGCGCAGTCGTCGACGCCGAGCGGCAGGCCACGCCGGCGCAGCCGGGTGACGAGCTCCCGGACGAACGACGGCATCGGGGCGGTCACGGTGCGCTGAGCCGTTCCCGGGCCTTGAGCTGGTCGTCGCGCTGTTTGATCAGCGCGCCGCCGTTGGGCAGCGTGTGCAGCCCGGCGGGGTCGGCGTCGTCGGCCTGCAGGCAGTCGGCCCAGTCGAGCAGCTCGCTGAGGCCGGGCGCGCGGTTGAGGCCCATGCCCCGCAGGCGCCGCACCACCTCGATCGCGTTGTGCCGCAAGCGTTGGCTGCGGATGCCGTGCATCCGCAGGATCGCGTCGAGGCTGCCGTCGGGGAACTCCACGAAGTGGAAGACGCAGCGGCGCAGGAACGCGCCCGGCAGCTGCTTCTCCTCGTTGTTGGTGACGATGATGACCGGGCGCAGGTCCGCGCGGTCCGGTGGGACCTGGTGCCGGGCCCCGGGGACCTCGTCGATGTCGAAGCGCAGCTCGTCGAGCTCGCGGAGCAGGTCGTTGGGGAAGTCCAGGTCGGCCTTGTCGATCTCGTCGATGAGCAGCACGGAGCGGCGGCCGTAGGAGGCCCGCACGATGGCCCGGCCGAGGGCGCCGAAGCGCACGTAGGCCGCCTGGTCCGGCAGGGGCACGCCGCCGACGCCGCCGAGCTGCGCGTCGGAGAGGCGGCGGACCGCGTCGAAGACGTACAGCAGGTCCCGGCCGCGGCTGGTCGACTTGATGTGCGCCTGCTCCAGCGGCAGCCCCAGCCGGTACGCGACGGCGTGCGCCAGCCGGGTCTTGCCGACGCCCGGGTCGCCCTGCAGCAGCAGGGGCCGGCCGAGGGTGATCGCGACGTTGACGGCCTCGCAGAGCTGCGGTGTCAGCAGGTACGGCTCCGGATGCACCTGCCGCATCGGCGGGTCCTGCTCGGCGATCGGGTGGGCCTCGACGTCCTCGATGGATTGCGTGTCCGGTGGTGGCATGTCGGCCCTGAGGCGCATCGAGGTGTCGACGGTGCGGACGTACAACGTCAGCTCACCTTCTCCAGCCAGTGCCGGAATCGTTGCGGGTGCGGGTCCTTGCGCAGCGCGCCGATGCTCTTGTCGAGCGCGCCGTACGTGAGCAGGACGTCGAGGGCCCCGGCCACGGTCGCCTCCCGCTCGACGTAGTGGCTCCACGGCCCGAGCAGCCGGTTGTCCCACTCCAGCGCCATGAGCGCTTCGGACACCCACGCCGAGACGTCCTCGTCGCCGAAGCACGGCTCGGCCAGGTCGACGACACCGTCCAGGCGCAGGGGCTCGGACGCGCCGGTGAAGATCAGCACGAACCACTGCTCGAGCGGCGGGCAGCTGGCGTGGACACCGCGCCAGAAGTCCTGGACGACGTCCAAGGGGGCGTGATCGACGCGCACCGACCAGATCCGGCCACCGTCGTCCGGTGCGGGCAGCTGCTGCAGGACCTGCTTGACCCGCAGGTCCGCCTGCGCGAACTCGGGCTGCAGGGTCAGCGTCCGGGGCTGCTCCACGTCGCCGAGGCGGTGCTGCAGCCAGGTGCAGAACTTGCTGACCAGCACGTCCTCCCGCGAGGCCAGGCTGATCGCGTGCAGGCCCGGCGGGTGGCGCAGGACCCGGTGCGCGACCGTCTTCTTGATGGCTTCCAGGTCGAAGTAGGTGGAGTCGAGGATCCGGATGTTCGGTGGCACTGCCAGGGCGGAGGCGACTTCGGCGGACCGGCCGTGCTGCTCGGCGAACCGCTTGACGAGCGGGTTGCCCGCCCGGTCCTGGATCACGGCGCTGACGAGCGCGTCCAGCCAACCCGCCGCCTTCGCCTGCCGCAGCAGGCCGAACACGACGGCGTCGAGGCCGACGTCACCGACGATCGCCGTCAGGTCGTGGCCGGCGGCGAACACCACCCTGTCGATCTGCGACCGGCTGGTGTAGGCGTCCTGCATCGCGTCGGCGAACTGCAGGATCTGGTGGTGCTCGATGCCGTGCCTCCTCAGAACGCGGCGAGTGACGGCGGCAGGGCGCGCCGGATCGCGGAGATCGGGATCGCACGGTTGTGGGTCGGGCGGTGCTGCGGGCGGAAGTCCGGGTCGCCGCCCTGGTGCATGGCGACGAGGGCCAGGTTCACGTCGAAGCACGGCGCGCCCGACGAGCCGGGTGCGGTGTTGACCGCGTGCCGCAGGCGGGTGCCGTTGGCGTTGACGTCCAGCAGCGGGCCGATCGACAGGCGCAGGGGGCGGCCGTCGGGGTGGTGCAACAGGAACAGGTCGTCGTACGGCTCGGGGGCGTCGACCCGCACCGACTCGATCCAGCCGCGGGGGGCGCCGGACGGCGCCGGCTGCTTGCCGGGGTCGCCCGCGACCCGCAGGACCGCGAAGTCGAGCTCCGCCGGGTCGGGGACCGCCGCGTCTGCGGTGCCGTCGGCGGCGCTCGGCCGGGCGGAGGCGGCGAGCCAGTCCCGCTCCAGCGCGAACACGTGCCCGGTCCCGGCCGCGGAGCGGTAGTCGAACCGCAGGCGGATGGCGTCGCCCTGGACGCCGCTGATCACGTGGTACGCGGTGAGACACAGACCCGGTCCGACGAGGACTCCGGTGCCGAGCGGCCGGGGACCGGCCGTCGTGTCGGCCTCGACCCGGCAGACCCGGCCCTCGGCCTCCTCGATGCGCTGCCGCAGCTGCGCCGGGTCGAGGTCGGGGACGTGCCCGCGGATGGTCCGCTCCAGGCCGCCCTCGTCGGTGGCGAAGTCCTGCCCGGTCGCGGCCACCGACAGCGAGCCGTTCGCGGCGACCCACGCGCGGACCAGCTGGTTGCCGCCACGGTCGACGTACACCGCGTCGACGAGTTGTGCCAGCCACCCTTCCGCCTGGGCGGCCCGGATCAGCTCGAACACCACCTGGCGCAGCCCGGTCTCGCCGGCGTAGTCCGACAGCCGCCGGTCCAGCGAGAACAGCAACAGCCGGTCCAGGTCGGCGCGGCTCGGGTACGCGGCCAGTATCGCCTCGAGAAGGCTGCCGAGGCGCCGGCCGGTCAACGGACTGGAGATGCGGCACCACCTTCGATCGACTGGCCGGAGCGCCTGTCACTGTACGACAACGCTGCGTGTGTCAGATCCCCCCAACCGGTCGACACATTGACATGTCGTCCCGCCGGCGGCCGTACGAGCGGATCACCCGTCGTCGAACGCCCGGGCGACGGCCACCTGATCGGCGCGGCGCTTCACCAGCATGCCGAGCTGCGGCAACGACCGCAGGTCGGCCGGGCGGGCGCCGACGGCTCGCAGGTAGCCGACCCAGTCGAGCAGCTCGCTGAGGCCGGGCTTGCGCTCGAGGTCCATCGCCCGCAGGCGGAGGAACACGTGGATCGCGTGCCATCGCAGGTCCGGGTCGTCGACGCCGTGCATGACCAGGATGTGGTCGAGCGTCGCCGGGTCGTCCGGCGGCTCGACGATATGCGTCACGCAGCGGCGCAGGAAGCCGCTCGGGAGCGGCCGCTCCTCGTTGTTCGTGATGATCACGATCGGGCGGAGCTCAGGTCGGTCGGCCGGCACCCCGTATGACCTGCCCGGCGCCTCGGCGATCTCGAAACGCAGGTGATCGAGGACGCGCAGCAGCTCGCTGGGGAAGTCGGGACCCGACTTGTCGATCTCGTCGATGAGGAGCACGGACCGCCGGCCGTGCATGGCCCGGACGATCGTGCGGCCCAGCGGGCCCAACTGGACGTAGGCGTGCGGAGGGGCGAGGTGAGCCGACTGGGCGTCGGCGAGGCGGCGGACGGTGTCGAACTCGTACAGCAGGTCACGGCTCCGGGTGCCGGAGTCGACGGGGACCTGCTCCAGCGGAAGGCCGAACTCGTACGCGACGGCGTGGGCCAGGCGGGTCTTCCCGACGCCGGGCTCGCCCTGCAGCAGCAGCGGCCGGCCGATGGCGATCGCGGCATCGGCCGTCTCGCGCAAGGCCGGTGACCACAGGAACGGCTCGCGGCGGACGATCACCGTCCGCGGTTCGGGGGCGATGGGTCCACCCGCGTCCTCGATCGCCCGCTCGGGAGGTTGCGGTGTGATGCCGACGGCCGTTCGGACGTCGGGGACTGCCCGCGGCCGCCGGGGCGGCTCGGGATGGCGCGCGTCCCGCCCGACGCTGGTGGTCGTCTCGGGTGTCGCCGCGGTTGGCGGGCCGTCTGGCCTGTGGGCGGCCGCGAACTGCTTGACCAGGCGGTTGCCGGGCCGGTCGGTGATGACGGCGTCGATCAGCTCGTCCAGCCAGCCCTCGGCCGCGGCGGCGCGGATCAGTTCGAAGATCACGTCCTGCAGACCCTGGTCGCCGACGATGGCGGGCAGGTTCCTCTCCATGACGAAGTACACCATCTGGTCCAGGTCGGACCGCTTCGTGTACGCGTCGCGCATGGCCGCCATGAGCTGCCGCTGCATCGCGCGCTCCGGGTCGATGTGGCACCACCTGCCGCACGGTGAGGCCCGGCGGCGGCACCGCCGGATCGCGTCGATCGGGATCGGAAGTGCCTGCCACTGTACGACATCTGTCCGTCCGGCTGCTCCTCCGCGGCGCCGGCGTATCGACATACTGTGCCGATGACGCCGTACGAGCGGAAGCGGATCGTGGTCACGACGGCTGAGCTGGCCGGGTGGGCCGGGCGGCGGCAGGGGACCGAGCTGGTGCTGGAAGGGGCGTGCCCGGCGTGCGGTGACGCCACGTTCGCGAACCTGGCGCTGGCGTCGACGGCGCTGGAGTCCACGGCGCCGGTGCCGGGGCCGATCACCGTGAGCCTGCCGTGCTGCTGTGCGGGCACGCACGACGGGCGACCGGCCGGGGTGGCCGACGGGTGCGGGCGGGAGTGGGGGGTCACCGCCACGGTCGCCGCCGACGGCTCGGTCACGCTCGCCGCCGCCACCGACGCGTACCTGCTCGCGGCGGCCGTCGCGGTGCGGGCCGAGCAGGAGGGGCAGCTGCAGGCGGTGCGGGGCGCCGCGGACAAGTGGACGGCCGGGGTGGTCGCGCTCATCGGCCTGGTCGGGCTCGTCGTGCCCGCGGTCAGCCGGGACGCGATCCGCGCCCTCGAGCCGTGGGCGCAGGGGCTGACCGGGGTCGCGCTGGCGGTCGCGCTCGGATGTGCCGCGCTCGCCGTCGCCCGCGCGTACCAGGCGGCGCACGGGTGGCCGGTCACCCGGGTGGTCGGCGACGACCAGGCGCTGCGCGACTGGTACGCCCGGTATCAGGGCCGGGCGGCGCAGGCGGCGGGGCGGCTGCGGCAGGCGGTCCGAGCGGCGGTCGCGACGATCGCCGCGCTCGCCGTCGCCGTCGGCGTGACCGTCTTCGGCCCGGAGGCGCCGGCGTCCTCGGACCCGGTGCAGGTCACCCGGCCGGACGGGTCGGTGACGTGCGGCGTGCTGCTGGCGTCCACCGCCGACGGCGCGGTCCGGATCCGGCGGGCGGACAGCGGTGACGTCGCCGTGCTGCCCGCCGCCGACGTGGTCCGGCTCAAGCCGGTGACGGCGTGCTAGGCAGCTCCAGCTCGTAGTGGTCGCCGACCCGGTGGAAGCCCAGGCGGCCGTAGTACGGGGCGAGCATGCCGGGTGGGGTGCGGACGCGGTGGTAGCCGCGGGCGGTGAGCAGGCCGCTGCTGCGGAAGACGAACTCGCCTGGGCTGAGGTCGCGGAACCGTTTCGTGACGTAGTCGAGCTCGATCTGGGCGACGCCCTCGGCGTCGGGGCCGTCGGCGGGGCGCAGGAAGAGGACGCCGACGACCTCGTCGGCGCGCGTGATGAGGAAGGCGGCGCGGTCGGGGTTGTCGTCGAAGCGGAACGACGGGTTGAACTTCGCCAGGTCCGCCCAGTGCACCCGCAGGACGTGGGCGAGGAACGTGTCGTCGGTGCCGACCTGCACGACGGTGTAGGTGGCCTCGTCGTGGCGGGTCCGCAGCATCTTGTACAGGTGGTAGGTGTTGATGGCCGTCATCGCCGCGTTGAGGCCGACCATCGGCCAGACGCTCAACGCGGCGTTGTAGACGACGAGGACGACGGACCCGATCAGGTTGAGCACCCGCAGGCGCAGGAGACGGGCCTGGGACAGCGACCAGACGAGCACCGCCGAGCCGGCCCAGCCGAGGTAGTCGAGCCAGTCCACCGGTGCAGGATAGATGGTTCAGGACATCGTGTACGGCGTGTGCCGCCGTTCAAGGGAGCCGTAAGGGTCGCGGGAGCGGTTCTTCGCCGCGTCGGTGCGCAGGTCGGCGAGGTGCTGGGCGAGCGCGACCATCGTCATCGTCGGGTTCCACGACCCGCCGCGCGGCCACAGTGACCCGCCGGTGACGTAGACGTTGTCGACGCCGCGCGGGCGGTAGTCCAGGCCGACGGGGGCGTCGTCGTGCTCGCCGATCCACATCGTGGAGCCCTCGTGGACCAGGGCTGGGACCCGGATCTGGTCGGTCGGCGGGCGGTGCGGCAGCCAGCGGCCGTGCCGGCCGTCGGGGTCGACGTGCCAGTACTCGACCCGCTCGGCGCCCTTCGGGGACAGGACGTCCTCCAGCATCGCGAACGTCGCCGTGTCCATGGTGTCCCAGGTGGCGCCGTCCCGGTCGTTCTGCACGACCTGGAGCAGCACGTTGGTGGTGGGGTCCTCGGCGTCGGGCCCGTCGGGGTGGCGGTGCAGCCAGTTGTCGGGGTTGCCGGCGTCGAGCTCGCCGAGGACCGCGCACACGAAGACGACGTGGTCGGTCGACGTGCGCAGCTGCTCCGGGGTGGCGGTCGCGACGACGTCCGGCATGTGGCGGGCCGCGGTCTGCGCGTTGGCCTGCGGGTCGCGGTCGGCGAGGACGGTGAGCTGCACGTGGAACTGGCCCTGGCTGCCCTCGTCGAGGCCGGCGAGGTAGATGGCGCCGAGCTCCAGGTCGGCGATCTCGCCGTGGAACGGGTAGTCCTGGCGCGGCACCCGGGCGACGACGGCGCTGATGAAGTGCGCGGTGAACCGCTCCCCGGCGTGCCGCAGCTGCGGGAACGAGTTGAGCATCAACGTCGTCGGCGGCAGCGTGCCCATGGCGAGCACCACGTCGGCGTCGCCGACGGTGATCATGCCGCGGCTGGTGTCGAGCGCGGTCGCCCGGCCGTCCTGCGACACGATCCGCCGCACGGTGCAGTCGGTGAGGATCTGCAGCGGGCTCCCGTGCCCCTCGACGGCGAGCCGGCGCTGCCGGTCGACGAGGCCGAGCAGCGGGCCGGGCGTGGCGAACTTGTCGAAGTCCAGGCCGTGCAGCTGCGGCGCGCCGACCGCCAGGGGAGCGGGCATGACCCGGGTCGCGGCCGGGATCCGGTGCAGGTCCTCGGCGAGGCGGTCGGTGAGCCGGTGCTGCAGCGCGCCGAAGACGGGGCGGGAGCCGGGCGGCGGGGCCGTCGGGCCGCTGTCGATGTCGTTGGCGGACACGACGTTGAGCAGCCGCTCCGCGGAGTGGAAGTATTCGTGTGCGACGTCGATGACCGGCCGTGGCCAGCCGGCCATCTCCGCCTCCGTCGGCCGTGGGCACCATGCGCTCCACATGATGGACCGGCCGCCGACGAACGGCACCATGCCGTGCTGCCAGCGGATGTGCTTGCCGTTGACGGTCCGCGACGACAGCGTCCAGGGAAACGTCTCCGACAGCCCGCCGAGGGTCTGCTCGTACGGCAGCGGCAGGTTCTGGAAGTGCTCGGCGAGGAAGAACGTCCCGCGCTCCAGCATCAGGATCCTGGCCTCGGGGCGGCGCTGCAGGACCTGTTCGGCGAACGCCAGCCCGCAGTGCCCGGTGCCGATGACGATGTGGTCGAAGCGTTCCTGCGCGCGGATGCGCTCCCAGTCGCCGGCGCCGACGAAGAAGACGTTGTCCATCACGTCCTGGCCGGTCGGCCGCTGCGGGCCGGGGAACGGGTAGCCGTAGTTGGCGTTCGGGGTCGATGCTGCGGTGTGCATGGCTTCGATGACCTCCGTGATGGTGGGGTGAGGTCCAAACCAAGGGAGGGGGCCGGCACCAGCGAGCCTACCGGCGCCACCGGCCGCGGATCGTGGGAATCGATCAGCCCAGACCGGCCTCGCGGGCCAGGTCGATGGCCTGGGCACGGTCCGCGACCTGCAGCTTCGCGAAGATGTTGGAGACGTGGTTGCGGACCGTCTTCTGGCTCAGCCCGAGCCGCTGCGCGATCTGCGGGTTCGTCAGGTGCTGCGCGACGAACGCGAGGATCTCGTGCTCCCGGGCGGTCAGTCCGGGGATGGCCGGGGTGGGCGGGTCCCGGTCGACGTTGGCGAAGTAACCCATCAGCCGGGTCGCGATCGCCGGGCCGAAGATCGCCTCGCCGTCGGCGACCACCTTCACCGCGCGGATGATCTCCAGCCGGCGGGCGCCCTTCAGCACGTACCCGCGAGCCCCGGCGCGCAGCGCGGCGAACACCGAGTCGTCGTCGTCGGCCATGCTCAGCACCAGCACGCGCACGTGCGGGCTGGCCTCCAGGATGCGCTGGGTCGCGGCGATCCCGCCCATGCCGGGCATCGCGAGGTCGAGCAGCACGACGTCCGGCTGCGCGCGGGCGAGCGCGGTGAGGGCCTCCTCGCCGCTGGCCGCCTCGCCGCAGACCTCGACCTCGCCGGTGGTGGCGAGCAACGCCCGCAGCCCCGCCCGGAACTGCGCGTGGTCGTCGACGATCAGCACCCGTACCGACTCGCTCACGCGGCCCCTCCGATCGGCAGCGTGGCGGTGACGGTGGTGCCTTCGTCGGTGGCTGTCACGTCGAGGGTGCCGCCGAGCTCGTCGGCGCGTTCGCGCATCGAATGCATGCCCACCCCCGCGCCGCTGGTCGTGAACCGGCCGTCGTCGGTGACCGACAACCACAGCCGGTCGCCGTCCACCCGCAACGCTAGCCGGACCGTGGTCGCGCCGGCGTGGCGGCGGGCGTTGTTGAGCGCCTCGACCGCGATCAGGTACGCCGCGACCTCCACCGCGGCGGGCAGCGCCGGCAGGTCGTCGGCGGCGTCCACGCCGGCCCGCGGCCCGCCGGGTGGCCAGCCGGCGAGGTGGCCGACGAGCGCGCCGCGCAGCCCGAGCGTGTCCAGGGCCGGCGGCCGCAGGCCCTCCACGAGCCGGCGCACGTCGGCCATGGCGGTCTCCGCGTCCCGGACGATCTCCTCCAGGAGGCGCTCCGCCGCGTCCGGGCCGACCGCGAGGGCCGTCTCCGCCCGCATCGTGAGCCCGGCGAGGGTGGGGCCGAGACCGTCGTGCAGGTCGCGGCGCAGCCGGCGGCGCTCCTCCTCCCGCGCCTGGACGAGCTGCTCGCGGGAGCGCTGCAGGTCGGCGGCGAACCGGCCGGCCTGCACGGCCGGGCCGATGTGCCTGGCCACGTCCGCGAGCAGCCGCAGGTCGCGCGGGCCGAGCGCCGGCTCGCCGGGCCGCGGGCCGATCAGCAGCGTGCCGACGGTGACGCCGCCGGCGACGAGCGGCAGCTCGACGGGCTCCGCCGGGCGGGTCCCGATCTCGTAGGAGCGCCCTCCGTCGGCGTCGATGCGGATGTACGACAGCTGCAACGCCTCCCGGACCGTCGCGGTGCTCGTCGCCAGGACGGCCAGGGGATCCTGGGTCTGCGCGAGCCGTTCACCGAGCCTGGCGAGCACCGTGTAGGGGTCGTCGCGCTCGCCGTACACCAGAAGATTCACCCGCCGCTGCACCCAGGTGCGGGCCGTGCCGAAGACCAGGGCGGCGGCGACCGCGGCCACCACGGACGAGGCGCCCAGGTAGCCGACGATGACGAGGTACGCGCAGCTGACGCCGCCGGTCAGCACGACGAACACGGCGGTGCGGCTGATCAGCAGGTCGATGTCGAAGAGCCGGTGCCGCAGCACGGCGACGCCGATCCCGGCGGGGACGAGCGCGAGGGAGACACTGCCGGCGAGGTCCCACCACACGTTCCCGGCCGGCCAGATCTTGTCCCGGTGGCCGTCGGTGAGCCCGGCGGCGAGCCGGCCGACGACGACGAGCGCGACGAGGCCGATGGAGTACGCCAGCCAGCGGGCCTGCGCGCGCCGGGCTCCCGTCGCGGTGACGGCCTCGGCGACGACCCCGGCCGCGCCGGCGACGAACAGCAGGCCCGCCGCCGCGGTGAACACGGACTCGACGACCGGGGCGACGCCGCCGAACCCGGCCACACCCAGGGGGTTGGGCCGGCCGTCGGGCCCGACCTGGTCGTTGTGCCCCGGCTTCAGCGCGCCGGTGACCGCGGCGGCGGCGGCGAGGGCGGTGACCGTCCACAGCGCCCGGCGCATCCACCGGCCGGGGCGGCCGTCGGGGAAGAACGCGGGCACCGCGGCCAGGGCGAGGTTCGCGGGCGCCCACAGCCAGGTCTGCGGCCACGCGGCCGCGGTCGCGCCCGGCAGGCCGCGGATCGCGTACTGGCCGAACGCCTCCAGGAACACGAAGCACGCGGCGCCGAGCAGCAGCAGCCGGCCCAACGGGTTGGCCGGCCGCTGCCGCAGGACGAGACCGCCGGCGACCGTACAGGCGGAGACGGCGAACAGGTGGCTGACGCCGGCGAGCGGGGCGCCGTTGGCCATCGCCAGCCACACCGCCGCGCCCGCGACGGCGAGGGTGGCCCAGGCTGCACGGTGCATCGCCTTCAGACCCTAACGAGCTTTCCGCAGCCCGAACCCCAGGCCCGCGACGACGACCCACAGCGCGCCGGGGAACAGCGACGCGTACTGCACCGGGAACGCCTGCGTCGCGGCCACGAGCAGCGCGAGGACGACGCTGACACCCGCCAGCCACCTGCTGGCCGAGCCGTGCCGGAACCCGCCGACGGCGACCGCGGCGGCGGCGATCCCGGCGCCCGCCCACAGCCAGCTGATCGTGTTGTAGACCTCGATCAGCGCGGCGATCGTGTCGGGGTCCCAGCGGTCGGGCTCGCCGAGCGCCCAGTACAGCTCGGTGCAGATGCCGCCGCCGATGAACGCGGACACGGCGACGAGCCCCAGCCCGGCGGCCGCGATCCCGGGCACGAGGCTGCCGGCGGGCTCCTGCACGGCGAGGTGCCGGCGCAGCCCGGCCGCGAACACGATCAGGCTCACGGCGGTGATCACGCTGCTCACCTGGTACACCCAGACCAGGTCGCGGTGCGCGACGATCGCCGCGACGAGCTGCGCGTTGTCCTTGATGCCGTCGCCGACGTCGGTGGTCAGGTTCGCGCCGAGGAAGATGCCGACGGCGCCGGCGAGGCCGCCGATGGCACCGGTGAGCGCCCAGCCCCGGCGGGGCGCGGTGTATGTCTGTACGGCCGCCGCGGAGCGGTCCGGCACGGTTGCGTTCGTCATGCCAGTGAGCGTGCCGGTCCGGTGTCCCGGGCCGCATGGGTCAGCTGATCCCACCCGTCCGGGACATCACGGTGCGGCGTTGGCCTTCAGGAACTCGGTGACGGCCGCGGTGGCCTCGGCGGTGCCGTCGGCGGTGACGGTGAGCAGCGATGTGCCGTGCAGCCGGCCCGGGACGAGGGCGATGCGGCGGCGCGGGTCGGCGGTCGCGCCGTACATCGTCTGCGCGTCGGCGGCGAACGAGGTCTCGCCGGTGGCCGCGACGTACAGGACGGGCACGGCGATCCGGGTGACCGCGGCGGCGGCGTCCTCGCCCGCGTAGGTGGCGGGCGCCGACAGGCTCACCGCGGCGGTCACCGGCGGCTCGGCGGCGGCCGCCGCGACGAGGGAGGCGGTGCCACCGCGGGACGCGCCGATGAGGACGACCTTCTCGGCGCCGATGGTTCGCGTGTACGCGACCGCCCGCAGGACGTCGGCGGACGGCTTGCTCCCGTCGCCGCGCTGGGAGCGGCCCTCGCCGGCGAAGTCGAGGGCGAGGACGCGGTAGCCGGCGGCGGCCTCCTGCCTGGCCCACGACAGCCAGGAGCACGCGTCGGCGCTGGCCTGCGGGGCGAGGACGAGCACGGTCCTGCTCGTGGCCGCGCCGAGCAGCACGCCGGTCAGGAAGCCGCCGTTGCCCGGGAACGCGACCTGCTTGTCGTTGAGCTCGGGGTCGGCGCAGCGCCGGTCCGTCGGGCTCGGCGCCGCCTGCGGCGCGGACGCTGCCGTCGACGGTGCCGCAGGCGGTGCCCCGGTTGGTGCCGCGGCCGGGTCGCCGCCGCAGCCGGAGATCAGGGCCACCGCCAGCAGTCCGAGTCCAATGCGTCTCATGCTGGTCTGGACCGCCGGGAGGCGGCGCGGGTTGCGGCCGCTACCGGATCGTGACCAGTCCCGGCTGCGCGGCGGCGACGACGATGAGCAGCGGCGTCTCGTCGTAGCCGCAGACCAGCCACGCGTGGCTCGCGTACGTCTGCTGGGTGTACGACGTGTCGTGCGGCATCTGCTGGTAGCGCACGCGTTTGCCGTCGAAGTCGAGCCAGTGGACGGTGACCGCGTCCGTGCGTTTGTTCACGAACGTGACCGCGGTGGCGGCGCCCGTGGTCCCGGACCTGAGCGTGCCCTCCTCGGTCACCGGCCGGGTCGCCAGCTCCGGCAGCGCCGGCGGCGTCGAGGTCTCGGGCCGCTCCGGCAGCCGCGGCGGCACGGTCTCGCCCGGCGCCGGTGTTGCCGCCGCGGTGGTCGCGGGTGCCGCGGGTGCCGCGGTGGTCGCCGGGGGCGCCGCCACGGACGGGTCGTCGCCGTCGTCACCCGCGAGGCGGACCACGATGACGGCGGCGCCGACGAGGAGTGCGAGGACGCCGAGGATCGCCGCGCCGACGACCCAGGGCAGTAGGCCACCGCCCCGGGGCGGGTTGCCCCGCCGCGGCAGGTGGTGCGGCGGTGGGTACGGATGCGGCTGCGCCTGCTGCTGCGGCGGCGGGGGTGTCCAGGGCTGCGGACCCGGTGGCGGGGGCCAGGGTGCGGGTGGCCGCCGGTCATCGGGTGGCATGGTCACGGCGGCAGCGTATCGCCGCGCCGCCACCGCCCGGATCCGCTCAACTGTCACAGCACCACCGGCGAATGTCGCCCGGACACGCCGAGTAGTCGCTACATTACCTTCGATAGGCATTTGTCCAGAATGCTCCAGAGGGGACCGTTACCGTGGTGACCAGATCCGTGCCGCGCCCCGCCCGCCGCGCCGTCCGCGCTTTCCGTGCCGCCCGGGCCGTCCAGACCGCCCGCGCCGCCCGGGCCGGTCTCGCGCTGGCGGCCGTGGGCATCGTCGTCGTCGGCGCGACCGGGGGCACGGCGTTCGCGGGTCCTGGCCAGTTCAACCGCCCGAGCCCGGACGGCGGCACCGAGGTGCGCAGCCACGGCGTACACGCGACCGGCGGCGACCGGGAGGTCAACGACCGCAAGGCCGGCAAGCTCCCCGCCGCCCCGAAGCCGAAGGCGCCCGCGAAGGCCGACACCACCACGAAGACCGCCACGAAGCCCGCCGCGAAGGCCAAGGCGAAGACGAAAACCAAGCCTCGCAAGGTCGCGCACAAGCCGGCCGCGAAGCCGCCGCGCAAGGCCCCCGCCGGCACCCCGTCCGCCCCCGGCGCCGCTGCCCTGTCGACCCCCGTGCAGCAGGTGGCCGCCGCCCCGACCGCGGTCACGGTCACCGCTCAGTCCCCCACGTCGCTGAAGGTCTCGTGGAAGGTCAACATCAGCGAGACCGGCATCGTCGACCACTTCGAGGCCACCGCGATCGAGGACGCCACCAAGACCTGCCGCACCAGGACCAACGCCGCGACGAGCTGTGTGGTGCCGGCGCTGACGCAGGGCGCGACGTACTCGTTCACGGTCCGCGCCGTCGCCGTCCCGGACTCCGGCGCCCGCAGCTCGGTCCTGAGCGCCCTGTCCGCCCCGGCCACGGTCGGCGCCCCCGCCGCCGCCCGGACGACCCCCGCCAAGGCGCCGGCCACCGAACCCGCCCGCGACCCGCACCGGGCCACCCCGCCCTCGACCGGCGCGGCCCACACGAACCCCGCCACCCAGCCCGCCGCACAGACCACGACCGGCACGACCCGGCCCCCTTCCCACGGCGCGGCCGCCACGACACAGACCGCTTCCCACGGCGCGGGCACGACGCAGACCGCTTCCCACGGCGCGGGCACGACGCAGACGGTGGCCCAGGGCGCTGGCGCGACGCAGATCACTTCCCAGGTCGCTGGCACGACCCAGACCGCTGCCCAGGGTGCTGGCACGACGCAGGCCGCTGCCCAGGGTGCTGGCACGACGCAGGCCGCTGCCCAGGGCGCTGGCACGACGCAGGCCGCGAACGGTGCCGCGCCGGGGTCGAACGCCGCCGCCCGGACCCCGAACCGCGCCGCGCAGGACGCGAACCGCGCCGCGCAGCACCGGACCACGCAGGACTCGACGCGCCGGCTCGCCGGCACCGACAAGGGCCGCGACACCGCCCAGCCCGGCACCGCGGCCCAGCACCACGGCTCCACCGACGGCTTCGGCGCCCTGCTCGGCCTGCCGAACGGCACAACGGACACCGCCGTCGTCGCGGCCACCGCCGACACCCGCGACGGCCAGCGCACCCGGACCGGCGTCCTCGCCCTGCTGGGCCTCGGCGCGCTCGCCCTCGCCGGCCTCGTCACCGCCGCGATCACCCGCGGCCGCCGCGCCGCCGGCTGAGCATCACCACGCCGTGCGGCGCCCCCGCGTCAGGTCACGGGTGGATGGGAGCGGGCGGCGGCGAGGTGCCACTCGGAGCCGCGGGTGAACGGGTGGCCGTCGCCGAAGGACTCACGACGGCGGCGCAGCACGTCCTCGTGGGCGCGGATCGCGGCGTCGCGGTGGCCGGTCGCCAGGTATGCCCGGGCCAGGCCGGCGGTGGTGAGCGTGTCGGGATGCAGGTCGCCCAGTGCCCGGCGGTAGTCGCTGACGAGCGCCTCGTAGCGCTCGACGTCGGTGGTGTCGTCGGCGATCGGGGCCAGGACGTCGACCGGCAGCCCGTCGGGTCCGAGCCAGGAAAGCACGGCGAGCACCGTCCGGGCCAGGCCGGACCGGCGGGCGGCGGCGTCCGTGCTCACCCGCCAGACGGCGGCGATCGAGCGGCGCTCGTCGCCCTGGTGCGCGGCAACCCGGTCGAACCGCGTCGTCAGCAGCGCCCGGGTATCCGGCGAGGGTCATGCCGTCGTGGTGCGTGACATACGCGGCCGCCTGTTCGAGCACCGGGGAAGGTCGCGGAGGTCCGCGGCCAACACACCGGCGCCGTCGTCCGGTCTGTCGTCGGGTTCGTCGCTCGTCAGGCGGCGCAGGAGTGTGACGCTCGCGGTGCGGTCCAGGACGCGGAGCGGGTGGCGGGCGAGCCCGGCCCGCCGCCACATGGCGGTGCCGACGTCGCGGCGCGTGGTGAGCAGGACGTGTCCGCGGCCCCTGGCGCTGCCAAGGAGCCGGTCGACGTCGGGGAGCCGCTCGACGTTGTCCAGGATCAGCAGCCAGCCCGTGTGTGACTGCAGTCGGCCCATCGCCCAGTCGGCCGCCTCGGCGAGCGTGGCGACCGGGTGCAGTTGCCGGGTCAGGTCGGTCAGACCCGCCTCGACGTTCTGGCGGGTGTCGGCGGTCACCCACCACACCAGGCAGTACTGGTCGAGCGTGCCGGCGGCGTATTGGAGGGCGAGCTCGGACTTGCCGACACCGCCGAGCCCGTGCACCGCCGCGGCGAGGTTGTGCACCGCCGGGCCCTCGCTGGCCTCGTTACCGCCGCGATACCCGCGGCCCGCCGCGTCACCGGCTGACCCGCCCGCGTCAGGTTCGCCGTCGGAGACCGTCCAGTTCAGAGGGTCCTGGGGGCGGGGAGGCCGGCGGTTTCGGCGGTGAGGCGGGCGTGGCCGTCGAAGAGGGCGTCGCGGCCCTCCTCGGTGATCCAGTCGAAGTGGCCGTAGGCCTCCAGGGCGGCGAAGCCGTGCAGCGACGACCAGGCGTGCAGCATGGCCTGGAAGGTCTCCGCCGAGACCGGTACACCCGACTGCTGGTGCTTCTGCTCGGCGCACGCGGCGATGGCGGGGTGCACGTCGCGCAGCCGGGGGCGCCCGAGCACGCCCTGCGCCTGGGCCTCGAGGAAGAGCGACGACAGCTGTGACATCGCTCGCTGGGCGGCCTCGGTGGTGGGGCCGTCGACGGGGGCGGCGTAGCCGGGCAGGGGCATGCCGAGGATGAGGGCGAAGCGCTGCGGATCCTGCCGGGCCCACTGGCGGTACGAGCCGGCGACCGCCATGAACCGGCCGCCGACGTCGTCGGAGGGGACCGCGTCGCGGGCCTCGGCGACGCAGCGGCCGAGATCGTCGTACGCGTCGGCGATGAGGGCGCTGAGCAGCTCGTCCCGGTCGGCGAAGTAGCGGTAGAGCGCCGGCGGCGTCATCTCCATGGCCCGGGCGATGTCGGCGAAGCGGATGTCGACGGTGCCCTGCTCCCGCATGTGGGTGAGGGCGGTGTGCTTGATCTCGTCGATGGTCGCCGCGCGCGCCTTCTCCCGCCGGGGTGTGTTCATGAGTCCTCCTGATGACCGTTCCGTTAATCATCGTTACAGAAGTGAAGGCGCTTGACAAGCGACGGGTCGTCATGTTGGTTAAGAGGCATAACGCAACTGACGCCCATTCACTGCTGAAGGCAGGGATCATGACCGACCTCCCGAACCCAGCGCTCGGCCCGCTCGGGCGGCTCGCCCGGGTGGCGTACCGGCGGCGTGGCCGGACCGTCGTCGCGTGGGTCGTCGCGCTCGCCGCGGCGTTCGCGCTGTCCAACTTCTTCGGCGGCGACTTCGCCGCCGACTACTCCGCGCCCGGCTCCGACTCCAAGGCCGCGACGCGGCTGCTCGAGGAGCGCTTCACCAGTCAGTCCGGCGCGACCGTCGCGGTCGTCGTGCGGGCCGACAACGGCGTCGCCGGCGCGAAGAGCGACGTGCAGGCGCTCCTGGCGAAGCTGGCGGCCGCGCCCCACGTCGCGGGCGTCGCCGACCCGTTCGCCGCGCCCGGCGGGATCTCGCAGGACGGCCGGACCGCGGTCGCCGACCTGCGCCTCGACGTGGTCAACCCCGACGACATGCCGGTCGAGGACAGCCAGCGCCTGATGGACATCGCCACCGAGGCGAGCCGCGCCGGGCTGACGGTCGCGCTCGGCGGGCAGAGCATCCAGCGCGCCGAGCAGGGCGAGATCGGCTCCGAGGGGATCGGCCTCGCCGCCGCCATCGTCATCCTGCTGCTGATGTTCGGCTCCGTGATCGCCGCCGGCCTGCCGGTCCTGGTCGCCGTCGCCGGGCTCGCCGTCAGCGCCACGCTGACCGGGGTCCTCATCCGCTTCGTCGACGCGCCCGACTGGTCCACGTCCCTCGCCACCATGATGGGCATCGGCATCGGCATCGACTACGTGCTGCTGATGGTCACCCGCTTCCGCGAGTGGCGCGCCGCCGGCCTCGAACCCGAGGCGGCGACCGTCGCGACGCTCGACACCGCCGGCCGCTCCGTGATGGTCGCCGGCAGCACGGTCATCGTCAGCATGCTCGGCCTGTTCGCGATGGGCCTGTCGTTCATGCGCGGCGCCGCGCTCGTCACGATCCTCGGCGTCCTCGTCACGCTGGTCGCGAGCGTCACCCTGTTCCCGGCGCTGCTGGGGTACCTCGGCCGGCACGTCGACAAGCTGCGCCTGCCGCTGCTCCGCCAGGGTGCCGTGACGGTCGCCGCCGGTGGGCACGTCGAGCCCGGCAAGGGCTGGCTGCGCTGGAGCGGGCTGGTCCAGCGGCACCGCTTCGTCTCGGCGTTCCTCGGCGTGGCGATCCTGCTCGCGCTGGCCGCGCCGTTCCTCGGCGTCCGGTTCGGCTTCCCGGACGCGGGCAACAACCGCGCCGAGACCACCACCCGCCAGGCTTACGACATGGTCGCCGAGGGCTTCGGCCCGGGCGCCAACGGCCCGCTCGTGCTCGCCGTCGAGCTGACCCGTCCCGGCGACACCACGGCGCTGGACAAGCTCGCCGCCGCCCTCCCCGGCGTCAACGGGGTGGCCGCCGCGATGCCGGCGCAGGTCAACCAGGACGGCACCGCCGCGGTCATCACGGTGCTGCCGCGCACCGGCCCGCAGGACGCCCGCACCGAGGACCTCGTCGAGCGGCTCCGGGACATCCTGCCGCAGACGGTCGCCGGCACCGGCGCCGACGTCCACATCGGCGGGATGACGGCCACCGCGATCGACAGCACCGCCAACATCGCCCGGCGGATCCCGCTGCTCATCGGCGGCGTGGTCCTGCTGTCGATGCTGCTGCTCCTGGTGTCGTTCCGCAGCGTCGCGGTGGCGCTGAAGGCGGCGGTGATGAACCTGCTGTCGGTCGCCGCCGCGTACGGCGTGGTCGCCCTCGTCCTGCAGGGCGGCTGGGCCGGCAAGCTGGTCGGCATCGACACCGAGACGCCGCTGCCGGCGTTCGTGCCGGTGCTGATGTTCGCCGTCCTGTTCGGCCTCTCGATGGACTACGAGGTCTTCCTCGTCAGCCGCATGCGCGAGGTCTGGACCCGCACCGGCGAGAACGCCCGCGCCGTCACCGACGGCCTCGCCGGCACCGCCCGCGTCATCACGGCCGCGGCCGCCATCATGATCGCGGTGTTCGCCGCCTTCATCCCCAGCCCCGACCTGGTCCTGAAGGTCATCGGCGTGGGCATGGCGTCCGCGATCTTCCTCGACGCGACGGTCGTCCGCCTCCTGCTCGTCCCGGCCGCGATGCACATCCTCGGCCGCGTCAACTGGTGGATGCCGGCCTGGCTCGGCCGCCTCCTGCCCGAGCTGCACGTCGAGGGCAAGGCCCAGGACCACCTGCCGGCCGAGCCCAAGAAGCTGGCCACGACCACCGCCTGACCGGCGCGGCGAAGAGCGGGCCCGACCTGTGGCCCGCTCTTCGCCGTTTCGTGATCAGGTGGGTCGATGCGTGCGGAAGGATCGCCGGTATGAGGGACGAGAAGATCTCGGGCTGGCGGCCGGACTTCGCGCGTGCGCGGGTGCAGCTGGACCGGCAACGGGACCGGCTGCTCGCGCTGGTCGGGCGGCGGGTGACCGCCGGCTGGACCGGCTGGGACCCCGAGCGTGACCGGTGGTTCGAGGACATCCCGCTCGTGCTGGTCATCGACGATGGGACGCAGCTGGAGCTCGCCTGGCAGGCCTGGGACGGCCTGTCCGTGACCTGGGACACGATCGATCTCGCGGTCGCTCCCGAGGCCGTCGGGCGCCCGCACGAGCGGCGGCCGTCGGCGCCGGAGCCGCTCGCGGCGGTCGTCGGCCGGGTGGTGACGGAGATCGCGGTGACCGAGTCGCCGTGCTTCCGGGGTGGTGACGACGTGGATTTCAACGTCGACCCGTTGCCGTGGCACGCATTCGCCGGCTGGGTGACGTCCGGCCTGTGGATCGTCACGGACGGCGGCGGGCTGCACGTCTACAACGGGCGCGACGCGAACGGGCTCGGGACCGCCCCGTTCACGCCGGGCTACGAGAGCGCGACCCGGGTGTCGCCCCTGGCGACCTTCGTCGGGGAGGGATGAGCGGCGCTCAGCCCTTGGTGGAGCCCAGGGACAGGCCGGCGATGAAGTGCTTCTGCAGGGCCACGTAGACGATGAGGGTCGGGATCGCGGCGATCAGGGCGGCCGCGGCGATCATGTTCTGGTTGGCGACGAACTGGCCCTGGAGGTTGGCCAGGGCCGAGGTCACCGGGCGCTTGTCGCCGGTGGAGATGAGGGTGATGGCCCAGAAGAAGTCGTTGTAGATCCAGGTGGTGAGCAGGGTCGCCAGGGCGGCGAGGGCGGGGCGGCACAGGGGGAGCGTGAGCCGCCAGAACCGGGTCCAGACGCCCGCGCCGTCGACGACGGCGGCCTCGTCGAGCTCGTTCGGCAGGGTCTTCATGTAGTTGCTGAGGACGAAGACGCAGAAGCCGAGCTGGAAGGCGACGTTGATGGCGATGAGGCCGAGGTACGAGTTGTACATCAGGCCGCTCTCGCTGAGCCAGTGTGGCAGCGGGATCGCCAGGTACAGGCGGAACAGGGGCGTGATGATGACCTGCTGCGGCAGCAGGTTGCCGGCGGTGAACAGGATGAGCAGGGCGATGTTCCAGCGGAACCGCAGCCGCGCTACGACGTAGGCGAACGACGAGGCCAGCAGCAGGGTCAGCACCACGGCCGGCACCGTGACGATCAGCGAGTTGAGGAAGAAGCGCCACATGTCGGACTGGGTCCACGCGGCGCGGAAGTTGGACAGCGTCAGGCCTGACGGCAGCGAGACGTAGCCGTGCGCGTTGGTGTCGGCGATCGGTCGCAGCGCCACGTACAGCGCGAACAGGATCGGCGTCAGCCACAGCGCGATCATCGTGAGCATGAACGCCTGGGACGCCACGCGCCACGGGCGGCGGGTCATGAGCGGGCCTCCTCGCGGCGGAACGCCTGGTACAGGAACAGCGTGATCGGCACGAGCGAGATGACGAGCAGGATGACGCCGAGGGTGGAGCCGAAGCCGATCCGCTGGGTCTCGCCGACGATGTTCTGGGTGACGGCGACGGACAGCAGTTCGAGGCCCTTCAGCGGGTTGCCGCCGGAGGTGATGTACACGAGGTCGAACGCGCGCAGCGACTCGATCACCGTCACCACCATGACCACGATGTTGATGGGGCGCATCGCGGGGAAGACGACCCGCCAGAACGTCTGCCAGGCTGACGCGCCGTCCATGAGGGCGGCCTCGCGCAGCGCCGGGTCCACCGCCTTCAGCCCGGCGAGATAGAGGATCATCACGTAGCCGGCCTGCCGCCAGCTGGCCTCGACGAGCAGGGCCCAGAGGTTGAGGGACGGGTCGCCGAGCCAGTCGATGAGGTTGTCGTCGCCGGTGCGGTGCAGCAGCGAGTTCACCAGGCCGAAGTTGGGCGAGTAGATGAGCTCCCAGATGATGCCGATGAGGGCGAGGGAGAGCATCACGGGCAGGAACAGGATGCTCTGGTAGATGCGGGAGCCGCGGATGCCACGGTCGATGACGACGGCGAACAGCATCCCGAGCGGCGTCGCGAAGCACACGAACACGAGCAGCCAGATGATGTTGTGCCGCACGGCCGGCCAGAAGTCGGGGTACGTGGTGAACGCCTGCTCGTAGTTGCGGACACCGTACAGGCAACCGGGCTGCGGAATGCCGGGCACGGACGGCAGCGAGTCGCAGGACTGCAACGTCACCCCGCCGACGCCGGTCCACTTCGTGAACGACAGCCCGACCGACGCCAGCGCCGGCCCCCAGATGAGCAACGCCTCCAGCAGCAGCGGGATGCCGAGCATGACCGCGACGACCGCGACGTCGCGGCGGGTGAGCAGGCGACGGCGGCGCCGTCCCAGAAAGCCCCGCTTCACTTGGTGAAGATGGTTTTCGCCTGGTCCTCCGCGGTCTTCAGGATGGAGGTGACCGTGCCCGGGCTCGGGTCGTCGATGAACGTCTGGATCAGCTTGATCATCGCGGTGGCCATGTCGGGGACCGTGTCGCGGTCCATGAACTGGGACACGTTCTTGCACTTGGCGATCTCCGCGACGGACTTCTTCTGGATCTCGTTGTAGGTCGGCGCGACCAGACCGTTGGCGAGCCCGACGTCCCAGTGGTCGTTCTGCAGGAAGCTGGTCTCCGCCTCGGGGGTGCCGATGTGCTGCAGGACCACCTTCGCGGCGGCGGAGTTCTTGCCCTTCTTCGGCAGGATGAAGCCGTCGGTCGGGGCGTCCATGTAGTACTGGCCGTGCTCGGGGTTGATCGCCGGGTAGGGGAAGAAGTCCAGGTCGGCGAGGTTCGCGGGGGCGTAGTTCGCGGCGACCTGGTTGGAGCCCTGGAACATCATCCCGGCCTGCTTGTTCTCCAGGGTCTTGGCCGCGTCCTGCCAGGTGCGACCGTTGGCGCCGTTCTGCACGTACGGCATCAGCTGCCGCCACTGGTCGAACACCGCCGCGACCTTCGGATCGGTCCACGGCACCTCGTGCTTCATCAGCCGCATGTGGAAGTCGTAGCCGTTGATGCGCAGGTTCAGGATGTCGAACGTGCCCAGCGCCGGCCAGCCGTCCTTCTCCGCGAACGCGATCGGCACGAGGCCGTCGGTCTTCATCTTCTGGCACAGTGCGATGAACGCGTCCCAGGTCGCGGGGACCTGGTAGCCCTTCGCGGCGAAGACGCTCTTGTTGTAGAAGACGACCCACGGGTAGTTGTACAGCGGCACCAGGTAGTAGTGCCCGTCGATGCCCTTGGACAGGCTGCGGGCGGCGTCGTTGAACGTGCCGCCGATCTTCTCCCACACGTCGTCGATCGGGGTGAGCAGCCCCTGCGCGGCGAAGAACTGCAGCCGGTACCCGGCGAACCAGGTCGCCAGGGAGTCCGGCGTGCCCTGCAGGTAGCTGCTGATGTTGTTCTGGAACGTGTTGTGGTCGGTGGTGTTGACCGTGATCGGCACCTTCGTCGCCGACGTCGCGGCCGCGCACAGCGCCGCGAACGCCTGCTTGGTGGCGTCGTCGGAGTAGTTGGACCCGAACGTGATCGGGTCGGTGACGGTGCCGGAGTCGGGCGCCTTGCCGTCGTCGTCGCCGCAGCCGGCGACGAACGTGGGCGCTCCGAGGAGCGCGGACGCGGCGGCGAGGCCTTTGAGCGCGGAGCGGCGGGACAACCGGGCGTCTGTCATGTTCGCCTCCGGGCGGATTCGGCGAAAAGGCAACAGGTTCCAACGCGGATGCTCATAAGCCATCACAGCAAAGCCGGTCGATGTGACAGTTGTCAAGCATTGATCGCCATCGCGATCTCCCGGGCGGTGTTCACCCCGGGTTCACAGGAAGTTCGGGTGGCTTCTCCGAGCCGGCTCCGAGGTTCGTCCGGTGCGCTCACCTGCGTGCGACTGAGCTTCGACCAGGCGGGGCACGCGCTGCGGGCGCCGAGCCGGCTGCACGCGTTCAACCGCTACGAGATCAAGTACCTCGTGGACGCCGCGCTCGTGCCGGCGTTGCGCGAGGAGTTCGCGCGCCGCCTGGACGCCGACAGTCACGCCGGCGCCGACGGCTACGGCGTCTGGAGCGTCTACTACGACACCCCCGGCCTGCGGTTCTACTGGGAGAAGATCGAGGGGCTGCGGTTCCGCCGGAAGCTGCGGCTGCGGCACTACGGCGACCGGTTCGCCGTCACCGACGACACGACGGTCTACGTCGAGATCAAGCAGCGGGTCAACCGGGTCACGCAGAAGCGGCGGGTGCCGCTGCCGTACGGGACGGCCCGCCGCCTCTGCGACGAGCGCACGATGGTGGCGCACGACGGCGCCCAGCGCGCCTTCCTGGAGGAGGTCCTCGGCCTCGTGTCCGGCCTGGACCTGCGGCCGGTGACCGTGACCGGTTACCAGCGGGAGGCGTTCGTCGGCCGGGACGCCGACGTCGGCCTGCGCGTCACCCTCGACCACCGGATCCGCGGCCGCGACCGCGACTTCCACCTCGGCGCCGACGCGCAGAACCGGCTCGTCGTGCCGGCGTCCCGCTCGATCCTCGAGGTGAAGGCCAACGACCGCGTCCCGTACTGGATGACCGACCTCGCCGCCCGCACCAACCTGTCCGTGGCGCGGGTGTCCAAGTACTGCCAGAGCGTCGAGGCGTTCGGCCGCGCCCCCCGCTCGATCTTCCATGTCCGCGACGACGTAGGTGAGTGACGATGCCATTCGATGTTCAGGACCTGTCGGGCACGTTCAGCGTCGGTGACATCGCCGCCGCGCTGTCGCTGTCGTTCGTGCTCAGCGCGATCATCTTCCGCAACGCCATCAAGGAGACCCGCGACGTCGGGTTCATCTTCCTCGTCATGGGCGTCGGCATGGCCGCCGGCACCCGTTTCTACACCCTGGCGATCGTCGCGACCGTCGCGATCTGCCTGATCATCACCGTCATGTACCGCTTCAACTGGTTCGCGCTCAACGTCCAGCGGCAGGTGGTGAAGGTCCAGGTCCCGCCCGACGGCGACTACGCCGAGCGCGTCCGCGACGTGCTGATCCGGCTCACCAGCGAGTTCGAGCTGGTCAGCATGGAGTCGATCCGCGGCGGTGCGCTCACCGAGCTGATGTACACGGTCCGGCTCGCCAAGGGCAAGGAGCCCACCGACCTCGTCGCCGCGCTCAGCGAACGCACCGCCGGGCAGCGCGTCACCGTCCTGACCGGTTACGACCAGACGGACCTCTGATGCGCCGGCGGCTGGTCCGGCGGATCCCGGTGCGGGTGCGCCAGTACTGGAAGCTGCTGGCGGCCTGCGCCGCGTTTCTGGCCGTGCTGACGCTGGTCTTCGGCACGGACCGGGTCCGGCCGTTCGTCACCAGCCCCGGCGCGGCGGCGGGCGACCAGGCGGGGGACAGGGGGTCGGTGAACGTCGAAGGCCGCCGCGACCTGTTCGACGCGACCGTCGCGCACACCCTGAGGCTCACCTTCCGCGACGCGGACTACCAGCGCGTCCTCGACGCGTACTTCGACGAGGGGGAGAAGGAGTACCTCGAGGCGGACCTCGTGGTCGACGGCGTCCTGGTGCCGAGCGTCGGGATCCGCCTGAAGGGCAACTCGACGCTCGGCGGCCTGACCAGAAACGGTCAGACCCGCCCGGGCGGCTTCCGTCCCGGCGGCGGCGCGTTCCCGGGCGGCGGCGCGTTCCCGGGCGGCGACGCGTTCCCCGGCGGCGGTCAGTTCCAGGGTGGGCGCCCGCCGGGCGGGCAGATGCCCGCCCCGATGGGCGGCGGCGGGCCGATGGGCGGGCGGGCCACGCTCAAGGCGGAGCAGCCCGAGACCCTGCCCTGGCTGATCAATTTCGACACGTACGTCGACGGCCGCCGCTTCCAGGGGCACAAGGAGATCGCGGTCCGGGTCGCCGGCATGGGCGGCGGATCCACGGTGCTCAACGAGGCCCTCGCCCTGGACCTGCTCGGGTCGGTGGGGGAGCCGGCGCAGCGCTACGCGTACAGCAGCTTCACGGTGAACGACCGCCCCACCACCGCCCGCCTGCTCGTCGAGCTCCCGGAGGCGCGGTTCGCCGGCGGCGCGCTGTACAAGGCGCTCAGCACCAGCCAGTTCACCGACCAGGGCGACGACCCCACCGCCTACCAGGACGACTTCAAGCAGGTCACCGGCAAGGGCAGCCAGGACCTCCAGCCGGTCATCGACCTCATCCGCTGGGTGGGCACCGCGAGCGACGCCGACTTCGACCGGGACCTCGGCGACCACGTCGACGTCGCCGCGTTCGCCCGGTACGTCGCGCTGCAGAACCTCCTGCTCAACTTCGACGACATGGCCGGCCCCGGGCGCAACTACTACCTGTGGCTGGACCCCGCGACCGGCCGGTTCCGCGTCGTCGCCTGGGACCACAACCTCACGTTCAGCGGCGCCGCCGGCCAGGGCCCGTTCGACGCCGGCCGGACGGGCGGGCGACTGGGCGGCCACCGGCTCAAGGAGCGGGCGCTGACCAGCCCCGCGTTCAAGGTGGTGTACGAGCGGGCCTACCGCGACCTGTACCGCCGCCTCTACGCGGGCGCGCAGGCACTGTCCACACTGGACTCGATCGTCAAGGTGCTCGGCACCGTCGCCGGCGGCGACCCGGCCATCACCGCGTCGGACGCCGAACGGCTGCGGACCCTGCTCGTGGCCCGCACCCAGAGCCTCGCCGAGGACCCGGTCGTCACGGGCTGAGTACGCGTACCTGCCGGCACGTGAGTAGCGGCACGGTGCCGTACAGGAGCGACAGGCGGAACACTGTCGGCATGAGCTCCTATCGTGGTGCCAGCATGGCCAGGTGGTGGGCGACGGTCGTGGTCGGTGCCGCGGCCGCGCTGCTGTTCGCCTGGCTCGGCAAGGTCGCCGGCGTGTCCCTGCGGACGCTGCTCACCGTCGGCGCCGGGCTCGCCGCCCTCATGTGGACGGTCGTGCTCGTCACCTGGCCGTGGAACCTGTACTTCGACGCCCGGCACGTCACCGCCGAGCACGAGGTCTCCCGCGCCCGGGGCATCGCGGTCCCGCCGGCCCGCGACGACGAGGCCAGGCGGATCGCGCGGTGGATGCTGCGCTTCGCGATCGGCGGGCACCTCGCCACCGCCGCCGTCACCGCGGTCTTCGCGGCCGTGTCCGGCGAGCTGACCGGCTACTACCTCGCCGGGTTCTACCTGCTGTCCACGCTCGTGCGGCCGGCCGCCGCATACTTCGGCCACCTCCGCGAGCGGATCACGTCGCTGCGCCGGGAGAGCACCCACCCCCGCGACGACGTCGTCACGCTCAACGCCGCCGTGGAGTCGCTCAAGGAGGCCGTGGAGCGGGTGCAGCGGGAGCTCGACGAGGCCCGGACGGCCACCGCCGACGACCTGGCCAGGCTGCGCAAGCAGGCGGGCACCGACCTGACCCGCCTGGAGGACGCGCAGGCCGCCGACCGGGCCGCCGCCCGCGACCGCGACGAGGCGCTCAAGGCCCGCATCGACCAGATGGCCCGCCGCGTCGAGGGCACCCTCGACGGCATCAGCGACCACCAGGAGCTGCTGACCGGCATCCGCGCTCTGGTGCGGATGATCAGGACGGATCCGGCGTAGCCCCGTCCTGCCACGCGCGGAAGACGGCCGGCAGCCCCGGGTGGCCGGCGTCGGCCAGGTGCACCAGCTTGTGCCTGGTCATCGCCATCCCGAGCCGGACGCCGTCGTGCAGGCCGGCGCCGCCGGCCAGCGCCGCGACGAGCCCGGCGGCGTAGACGTCCCCGGCGCCGGTCGCGTCGACGACCCGCTCCACCGGCACCGGGTGCTGCGGGTGGAAGCGGGCCCGCAGCAGCGGCCCCGACCGCGTGAACGTCGTGACGCCGGCGGGGCGCTTGACGTGCACGAAGCGCCCGGGCCGGCCGACCCGCAGGATCCGGTCCGCGGCCCACGTGTCGTCGCCGGTCGTGCCGAGGGCCTGCAGCTCCCGCTCGTTGAGCAGCACGTGGTCGGCCAGGGTGGCGAGCGCGGTGACCGGCGCCGACCCGCTCGCCGCCCACACGTGCCCCGGGTCGAACGACAGCACCGTCTCCGGGCTGCGCTCCCGCACCGCGGCGAGCACGGCGGCGAGCACCACCGGCGTCTGCTGGTCCAGGAACGACGTCACGTGCACGATCCTGGCCGCCGACAGGTACTCCACCACCGCCTCGAACTCGACCTCCAGGTGCGCGGCCATGCGGTCGTTGGCGCCGGGGTGGACCAGCAGCGTCCGCTCACCGTCCTCGACCAGCGACAGGCACACCCCGCTGAGCTCGCGCGGCTCCTCGCGCAGCATCCCCGTGTCGACGCCGAGCGCGCGCAGCCGCCCCGCGAGCGGGGTGCCCGGCACCGGCAGCCGGCCGGCGACGCCGACGTAGCCGAGCCGGAGCCCGGCATCGATGTGCGCCAGCGCGTTGATCGTGTTGTAGGCGGACCCGCCGACGGCGACCCGGACCGCCGCGCCCTGCACCGTGCGCAGGGCGGCGTCGACCGTCGCCGCGCCGACCCTGCCCTCCGCGCCCCAGACGACGGAGCCCCGCAGCAGCGCCTTCGCGGCGGGTGACACCGGGGCGATCGAGTCGAGGTTGAGGGCCCCGACCCCGACGACGTCGAACCTGAACCCCACCTGACTCCTCAGCCGGCCACAGTCTGATGCTCCCCGACCAGGGTCGGCGACGCGGCGTCGAACGCCGCCTCCACGGTAACCCGCTCCATCTCCGCGGCGAGCGCCTGGATGTCGGCGGGGGACAGCCGGTGCGTGTCGGCGCAGATCGAGACGTCCACCGCGCCGGGCGCGGCGTCGACGCTGATGTTGAGCTCGGCGTCCAGCACGTCGACCTTCCGGTTCCACCAGCTCGTCGACAGCGGCACCGCGTCGGCCAGCTGCCGCGGGGTCGCCAGGTCGTCCGCGGGCGGCGGCGCGCCGTCGCGGGTGCGGCGGTCGTTCACGATGATCGAGAAGTCGACGTCGCCGCGGTCCGCGCGGACCCGCTCCAGCATCGCCGTCAACGCGAGCGGGTCGAAGTGGCCGTGCATGTACGCGTTCGTCGCCGCCGTCCACGCCCGCCCGACCACCTCGTCGAACGTCGCGCCGGCCACGTCGACCGCGCAGATGCTCAGCTGGGCGAGCTGGCTCACCGAGCCGGCGCAGCCGGGACGGAAGCGGTTGCTCACCACCAGCTGCGCGACGCTCGGGTTGTGGCCCGTGAGCCGGGCCAGGGCGACCGAGTAGGCGGCGAGGACCACGTAGCCGACCCCGGCGCCGGTGCGGTGCGCGACCAGCTGCATCGCCAGGTGCATCGCCGGCGAGCGGTGGGTGAGCTCCCAGTACCGCGGCTCCTGCGGGTCGTCGGAGACGCCGAACCGCCGCGCGGGGATGGCCCGCAGGATCTGCTCCCAGTGCCGCAGCGACTTGTCGCTCTGCCGCCGCCCGGACGCCGTCGCCTGCTTCGCCGCCATCTCCAGCGGCGTCAGCCCGGGCAGCGGCGCCGCCGTCGTGCCGGTCGCCGGGTCGAGGTTGGCCATGTCCCGCACGATCGCGTCGATGCCGAAGCCGTCCACGGCGACGTGGCAGTACAGCACGACGACGTGCGTCACCGAACCGTCGCGGCACACGACGCCCATCCGCACGGGCCACTCGGCCTCGTAGTCGAACGGCGCCGCCTCGTACCGCAGCCGCAACGCCTCGGCGACGGCCTCCGGCTCCTCGTCGGTGCCGACGTCGACGACGTCGAGGGGCACCTCGCCGGCCTCGGACACGACCTGCCGGACCGGGTCGCCGAACCGCAGCCTGGTGCGCAGCGCCTGGTGACGGCTCACCAGATAGCGCAGCAGGGTCCGCATGGACTCCACCGACGTCCCCGGCGGCATCGCCACGGTCCCGCCGATGTTCATGCTCAGCCCGGTGTCCCGCATGGTCTGCCAGATCCCCAGCTGTGCCCAGGTCAGGTCGGCCTCCCCGGCCCCCTCACCGTGAAACGGCACGAGGATGCGACGTGTGCTACTGCCCATTCGCCATTTCCCTTTCTCGGACCGCCCAGGGAAATTCTCTGCACGCATCCGAAGAAGTCAATGGCCCGGGTGGTCAGGGGGTGATGGAGGCCCGGCGGGCGGCACGGGAGCGGCGCACGCCCAGGACGCCGACCACGATCAGGAGGACGCCGAACACGCCGACACCCGCGACGATCATCGTCAGGTCGTGCAGCGTCAGGTTGGACATGAACGAGGACATGGCGCCAAGTGTGCCAGTTCGCCGGCCGCCGCGATGCCCCGGATGATCACGCGGGGCGAGCGCCGGCCGGCCCGCTGCCACCCGGGCCGGCCGTCTCGCTTCCGGTGAGCTTGTGCGATCGCATGCTTCGCTTCCGGTAACACCAGTCTCAGTGGAACCGCCCGGCACGGGGCACGAACCGCCGCGGCACCACCCGATCGATGATTTTTAGGGCACCTTGAGCGCGGCCACCGTGGTCGTCAGGCCGGCGGTGAGCCGGTCGAGCTCCGCGGCGAGCTCCTTCGCGCGCAGCACCGTCGCGTGCGCCTCCTTGCGCTTGCCGGCGACCACGGTCATCGTGTCGGCGATCTCGGCGGCGCCGCCGGCGGCCCGGCCGATGCCGCCCGACATGCCCGCGGTGGTGCTGCTCTGCTGCTCGACCGCGCGGGCGATCGTCGTCTGGAAGCCGCTGACCCGGCCGATGACGTCGGTGATCCGGCCGATCGCCTGCACGGCGCCGGTGGTGTCTGCCTGGAGCGCGGCGATGCGGCGGGTGATGTCCTCGGTCGCGGTGGCCGTCTCCTGCGCCAGGTCCTTGACCTCGCTGGCGACGACGGCGAAGCCCTTGCCCATCGCGCCCGCGCGGGCCGACTCGATCGTGGCGTTCAGGGCGAGCAGGTTCGTCTGCTCCGCGATCGACGTGATGACCTTGATCACGGCGCCGATCTCCGACGAGGAGTCGCCGAGCCTGGTCATCGTCCTGCCGGTGGCGTCGGTGACCCGGACGGCGTCGGCGGCCACGGTCGCGGCCTCGCCGCTGCTGCGGGAGATCTCGCCGATGCTGGCGTCCAGCTGCCGCGCGCCGTCGGCGACGCCGGTGACCTGGGTGTGCACGTGCTTGGCCGCCTCCAGGACGCGCTGCGACGCGGCGACGGACTGCTCGGCCGAGGTGAGCATCTCCTCGACGATCCCGCCGAGCTGCCGGCCGGCGGCGCCGAGCGCGGCGGCCGCCGCGGCGACGTCACGGACCGTGCCGGCGACCCGGTCGAGCGCGCCGTTCACGGCGGCGGCCAGCGGCGAGGCGCCCGCGGGCACGCGCCCGGTGAGGTCGCCGGCGGCGGCCCGGCGCAGCACCCGCGCCGCCTCGTCCCCGCCGCCCGCACCACGGCGGCCCGCGACGAAGCCGATCGCGACGCCGGCCAGGATGCCGCCCAACACGATCAGAAACGTGGACATGATGCCCTCCCGGTCCTCCCATCGGCCGGGAACGTGAGGAAACCAGAGGTTCCGGTGATGGACTTCCCGCATCGATGAGGCAGGATGACCCCGATGGGCGAGCTGCTGCTTGGGGGTCGCTATCACCTCGAGGAGCTGCTCGGCTCGGGCGGCATGTCGGTGGTGTGGCGGGCCCGTGACGAGGTCCTGCACCGTGCGGTCGCGGTGAAGGTGCTGCACCTGAACGACGACCGGCAGGACGGCCGGATCCGGGCGGAGGCGCGCGCCGCCGCCGCGCTGTCGCACCCCAACCTCGCCCAGGTGCACGACTTCGGCGAGGACGGCTTCCCGTTCCTGGTCATGGAGCTGGTCGAGGGCCGGACCCTCCAGCAGCACATCGACGACGGCCCGATGCCGCCGGCGGAGGTGTTCCGGGTCTGCGCGGGCGTCGCCGCCGGGCTCGCCGCCGCGCACGAGGCCGGGCTCGTCCACCAGGACGTCAAACCGGCGAACATCATGGTCACCCCCGCCGGCGCGAAGCTCGTCGACTTCGGCCTCGCCACGCCCGCCGGCTCGCGGCTGCCCGACGACGTCCTCGGCACGCCCGCGTACCTGGCCCCGGAGCGGCTGACCGGGCAGGTCGCGCCGCCGTCGGACGTCTACGCGCTCGGGGTGCTGCTCTACCGGCTCCTGTCCGGGGAGCTGCCGTGGACGGCGGAGACGACCACCCAGCTGATCCGCGACCACGTCTTCACGCCGCCGCTGCCGCTGCCGCCGCTGCCCGGGGTGCCCGACGCCGTCGCCCGGCTGTGCATGGCGAGCCTGGCGAAGGATCCGGCCGGCCGCCCCTCCGCTTCCGCCGCCGCCGGTGTACTGGCAGCGGCCGCCGCCACCGGGACGACGCCGACCGGCGCGGTGGCCGCCCCCGTGCCGGTCGAAGCCGCCGCCACCGGTGGCGGCGGGTCCGACCGCGGGGGGCGGGGCCGCCGGTTCGCCCTCGCCGCCCTCGTCCTGCTCGTCGCCGCCGCCTTCCCGTGGATCCTGGCCGCGCTGGACGGCGCCGGACGGCGCGACACCGCCGGCGCGGCCACCAGCGACCCCGCGCATCCCGACGCCCAGCGCGGCACGCTGCCGGGTGGCGCCGGGCCGGGCGGCACCGCGTCGACCGGCGCGACCGGTTCGCAGGGCCCCGGGCCGGGCCTGCCCCCGCAGCCGTGGGGCGGCACGCCCGCGACCACGCCGGCCGGGCCCGCCACGCCCACGGGGCCCACGACGCCCACCGGGGGCACGACGCCGCCGCGCACCGCCGGGCCGACGCCGCAGGGGACCGCGCCGGTCGCGTTCACCACCGAGGCCGGCACCGTCCAGGCCGCGTGCGCCGGCGCCGGGCGGGTCCGGATCGTGACCGTGACGGTGACCAGGCCGTACAAGACGGAGACCCGCCAGGACGGTCCGGCCGCGACCGCGTTCGTCGAGCTCCGCCACGGCAACGACCTGCTCCGGATGACGTTCACCTGCCCGTCCGGCGAACCTGTCATGAATGTGACTCGTAGCACCCGCTGATTCGCGCTGCGTGTACATCTACCTATGAATTGTCGCTGATCAATGGTCGGCTGGTCTGATGACCAGACCTTCCACGCACGCGGTGATCCTCGGCGCCAGCATCGCCGGGCTCCTCGCCGCCCGCGCGTTGAGCGACACCTTCGGCACCGTGACCGTCATCGACCGCGACGACCTCACCGGCACCGGCCCGCGCAAGGGCGTCCCGCAGGGCCGGCACGCGCACATGCTCTTCGCCAAGGGCCGCGAGGTCCTCGAGGACCTGTTCCCCGGCCTCACCGGCGAGCTCGTCGCCGCCGGCGCGCTCACCGTCGACATCCAGGCGGGCTTCGCCTGGCACAACGGCCCGAACCCGATGGCCCGCGCCGCCTCCGACCTCGTCGTCCTGGCCGTCAGCCGGCCGGCCCTGGAGGACTACCTGCGGGCCCGCGTCGGCAAGCTCCCCAACGTCGCCCTCCGCGGCGGCCTCGAAGCCACCGGCCTGCTGCACACCCCGGCCTCCGTCACCGGTGCCCGGGTCGTCCCCGCCGGGGCCGGGCCCGGCGGCGCGACCGAGGAGGTGCGGGCCGACCTGGTCGTCGACGCCACCGGCCGGGGCAACCGGGGCACCACCTGGCTCGGCGAGCTCGGCTACGCGCCGCCGGAGCAGGACAGCGTCATGGCCGGCGTCGTGTACGCCACCCGCGAGTACGAGCGCCGCCCCCTCGCCAGCGGCATGCTCGGCGTGCTGACCGGGGTGACGCCGGAGTACCCGTACGGCGCGGCGCTGCTGCCGATGGAGGGCGACCGCTGGATCCTGACTCTCGCCGGGCTCGGCGACGACCTCCCGCCCACCGACGAGGCGGGGTTCGCCGCCTTCGCGACCCGCCTGCCGATCGGCGACCTCGCCGAGGTGGTGCACGGCGCCCGGCCGCTCGGGCCGGCGCGGCCGTTCCGCGTCCCGGCGAGCGTGCGCCGGCGGTACGAGCGGATCCCCCGCCACCCGGAGGGCTTCCTCGCCTTCGGCGACGCCGTCTGCGCCTTCAACCCGATCTACGGCCAGGGCATGACCGTCGCCGCGCTCGAGGCTCTGGAGCTGCGGGCCGCGGTCGCCGACGGGCTGGACGGCCTGCCCAGGCGCTTCTACGCCAGGGCGGCGAAGGTGATCGACACGCCGTGGGACATGGCCGTCGGCGGCGACCTCGCGTTCCCGGCGGTGCCCGGCCGGCGCACCGCGAAGATCCGGTTCTTCAACTGGTACATCGCGAAACTGCTGCGCGCGGCGGAGACCTCGCCGGAGGTGGCGGTCGCCTTCCACCGCACGGTGAACCTGACCGCGCCGCCGGAGCGCCTCTTCGCCCCGGCGATCCTGCGGCGGGTCTTCCTCGGCCGGCACTGACGCCGTCGGCGTCGCCGCCGCTGACGCTGACGGCGGCGCTGACTCTGGCGTTCACGGCGGCGTTGACGGTTGACGCTGGCGTTTGACGTTGACGGCTGACGCTGGCGTTCACGGCGGCGTTTGACGGCTGGCGTTGATGGCGGCGCTGACGTTGATGGCGGCGTTTGACGGCTGGCGTTGATGGCGGCGCTGACGTTGATGGCGGCGTTTGACGGCTGGCGTTGATGGCGGCGCTGACGTTGATGGCGGCGTA
>NZ_JBFANF010000035.1:92933-132795 GCF_040674675.1 Dactylosporangium sp. NPDC049742
CGTTTGACGGCTGGCGTTGACGGTGGCGTTGACGGCGGCGCCGTCAGCCGAACGCGCGGATGGTCCGGTCGCCGACGACCAGGAGGCGGCCGGAGGCGAGCATGAGCTCGGCGGACGTGTCGTCGTAGGCGGCGAGCCGCAGCCGCCGCACCACGGCACCGTCGGCGGCGCGCAGCACGACGATCTCCGTGAACTCCGACGACGGCGTGAAGTTGCCGTGCTTCACCGCGGCGTACACGTGCCCGCCGCCGCTGACCAGCGCGGCGTGCAGCGCGTTGTACTGATAGCCCGGCAGCGCCAGGGGAGTGGCCCAGGCGGCGGCGCCCGAGGCGGGGTCGTAACGGCGGACGGTGCCGGTGAGGCCGTAGCCGAACAGGGCGCCGCCGCCGGCGGACAGGCCGTCGACCCACTCGTCGCCGGCGGGGGTGCCGCGACACCAGCGGACGGCGCCGGTCGCCGGGGCGAGCGAGCACAGCGCCTCGGCGCCGGCACCGGAGGCGAGCAGCGACCCGCGGTGCCCGACGAGCGAGAATCCGGGCCGCATGCGGGTCCAGAGCCGGAGCCCGGTCCTCAGGTTGAACGCGAACAGCAGGCTCGCCCCGCCGCTGCCGTCGCCGGTGCCGCGGACCGGGCCGTAGGCGCCCTGCACGACGACGTCGCCCACCACCGCCGGCGCGCCGGCCGCGTCGCCGCCCACCGCGCCCGACCAGGCCAGGGTGCCGTTGCGGACGCGGTACGCGCGCAGATGGAACCCGGTGCACAGCTCGCGGCACTTCGGTCCGCTGGTGACCAGGACGTGCCCGCCCGCGACGGTGAAGGGCAGGATCGCCCCGTCGTCGGGCAGCGGCACCTCCCACCGTTTCGCGCCGTCGCGGGTGTACGACGCGAGCCGGCTGCGCGTGCCGTCGGCCTCGAGGCTGCGCACGAACAGGGCGCCGTCGACGTCGGCGAGCTGCAGCGGGCGGCGGCCGGCGAGCCGGCCCAGGACGGTGACGGCGCCGGTGCGCACGTCGACGCGGCGCAGCGCGCCCTTGCCGTAGGCGACGGTGACCTTGCCGCCGGCGACGGCCGCGCCGCCGACGGTGTCGTCGCCGCCGGCCTGCCGCTGCCACACCTGCCGCCGCACGTCGAGGCCGCCGGTGCCGCTCTGGTAGTTGTCGTTGGCGGCGCCGCCGCCGTGCTGCGGCCAGTTGCCCGGGGTCGCCGCCACCGCGGGGTCAGCGAGCAGCGCGCCGGCGACACACACGGCGACGACCGCCGCCATCCTGCTGATCATGGATTCAGCGAACCAGCGGCAGGTTGCAGGACGGTGAGAACGGTCGCACTCCACCCGCCCGTGTGCCCGCGGGCGTCACGGCGTGCGATAGTCGGAGGGTGGCTGCGCGGTAGGCGCGCTGTCCCGGACGAGTCACGTCGTACCCGGCCAGACAAGACGACGTGGTGCCCGGGAGTGTGCCATGCTCGTCCAGATCCTCGGTTCCCTGTGCGTCCTGCTGCCCTTCGTGCTGGTCCAGCTCGGCGTGTGGACGTCCATCTCGCGCCGGTACGTGTGGCTCAACCTCATCGGCTCCACCGCCCTCGCCGTCGAGGCCGCCCTGGGGCACGACTGGGGGTTCCTGCTCCTGGAGGGCGTCTGGGCGCTCGTCTCCCTGCGCTCCCTCTTCACGTCCCGCTCCGGTCACACCGCCGCGCCGGCCCCGGACGCCGGCCGCACCTGACGCGTCGTGCAACCTTTGCCGGCGGTGCGCCCGTCGTACGAGGGACGACGAGGAGGCGCCGCATGCGACAGCCGGACCAGGAGGACTTCCGTGCGTTCGTCACCGCCCGCATGGACCGGTGGCGGCGCACGGCGTTCCTGCTCTGCCAGGACTGGCACGGCGCCGACGACCTCGTCTCGATCATGCTGGGCAAGCTGTACCGAAGCTGGCACCGGGTCGCGTCCGCCGACAACCCGGACGCGTACGCGCAGCGGATGCTGACCCGCACCTGGCTCGACGAGCGCCGCCGCCCGTGGGTCCGGGAGCAGCCGCAGGACGTGCTGCCCGACCGCGGCTGGGACCCGCCCGACGGGTTCACCGAACGCGAACGCCTCGGCCGCCTCCTCGCCACCCTCGGCGAGAGCCAGCGCGCGGTCCTCGTCCTGCGGTTCTACCTCGACCACTCCGTCGAACAGACCGCCGAACTGCTCGGCATCTCCCCCGGCACCGTGAAGAGCCAGTCGGCGCGGGCCCTGCAGGCCCTGCGCGACCTGGCCGCCTCGGGGACGGGGGACCAGCGATGACCCACCAGCTCTTCGACGACTTCATCGGCACGCCACCGCCCACCTCCGTCGACCTGGACCGCATCATCGCGACGGAGGAGCGGGCGTCGGCACGGCGCAGGGCGTACACCATCGGCGGCGCGCTCGTGCTGAGCCTGGCCGCCGTCCTCGGTGCCGCGCTGCTGCGCCCCTCCGCGCCCCCGCCGGCGCCGAGCGCCACGCCGCGCGACCGCACCCCCGCCGAGTGGTCGGCGTGGATCGACCGCGAGGTGCACGCGCTCGTGCCGGACCTGCGGTGGCGCTCCCTGCCCGGCGCGACCGGCCCGGCCGCCGCGCCGCGCCTCGAGATCTCCGGTGGCGGCGACGGGGGTGCCGCCACCGGCTTCATCATCGGCGACCGCCCCGGCGTGCTGGAGATCACCGTGACCGCGGGCTCGCCCGCGGACCCGCCGGTGACGGCCAAGGTCCTGTGCGCCGGCGGGCTCGACTGCACCACCAGCAGCTCGGGCACCGACGCCACCTGCGTCGTCCACGCCACCGTGGTCCGCCCGGAGCCCGACGGCTTCTCCAGATTCGCGCAGATCCGCTGCGCCGTCCCCGACCACGGCGCCCGCGTGACGATGCTGGTGTCCAGCGCGCCCGCGGCGTCCCCGGAGGACCTGCCGCTCCCGCCGGATCAGCTCGTCCCGCTCGCCGCCCACCTCGCCGTGGAACTCGCCCCCTGATCCGCCGACTCGCGACGCGACCGTTTGTGGCGGGCCCCACTCGGATGAGTGACGATCGGCCCCGACGCACCGCAGGCGCACCCAGCCACCCCGGCGCAGTCGCCCCGCCCAGCGCCGCCCACAGCCCCGGCTCCCGCGTCCGGCCCGGCGTCCGCTTCTGGGCTGGCTTCCGCGTCCGGGCCCGCGGCGGTGTCCGGGCGGACGGTGCGGGCCGCCGATGGTCCGTTGACCGGCGCGTTCCTGACGATGCCGGCGCTACGTCTGCTGATCGCGGAGACCCTCCGGCCGGGTGCCCTCTCGGCGGTGGTGGACGAGCTGGTCGCCCACCTGCAGCGCCTTCCTGTCCGTCCGAGGGCGGGCCCAGCCACACCTGGCCCGGCTCCCGCCCCGTCGCCCCTTCCCACGCCGTCGCCGCTCCCCGCTCTGCCGCTGTGGGACCTCATCCGCCCAAGCATCGTTGGGGGGCGACAACCTCCGCTTCCCGCAGCCCCTGGCGGACCACCGTCGCCACCGGGAGGCCCACCACAGCCCGGCCTTTCTCCGCAACAGCCCGGCCCAGGTCCGCAACAGCCCAGCCCTGCCGCACAACCGCCCGGAATTCCCCCGCAATCACCTGATGCTCCTGCGCAGCCGCCTGGTGCTCCCGCTCGACCGCCTGAGGCTCCGTCGCAATCGCCTGGTGCTTCTCCACAACAACCTGGTTCTCCTGCGCGACAGCCTGGTGCCGCCCCGCCGGCTGGGGGTGTGCCGCTGCCGTCGTTGCAGGAGGAGCCGCCGGCGTTGCCCGGGGGTGTGCCGCCTCCCTCGTCGCACAGGGCCGCACCGCTCGCGGCCGGAGGTGGGCGGCAGCCGCTCGAGGACCTGCGGGCGTTGCTGCCGGGCGAGCCGGCGGCGCAGCGGGAGGTGCTGCGGGAAGCGGTCGGGTGGCTGGTGGAGCACGTCGACCAGCCGCAGGTCCTCGCGGCCCGGTGTGCGGAGCTCGGGCCGGTCGTGGCGCAGCTCGGGGTGGTGCCGCAGCGGCTGGACAACCTGGCGGTGCTGTTCGTGGACCTGCTGCGGGCCAACCCGCCCGGGGTGCAGGTCCGGCGGGAGCAGGAAGAGGCGTGGGCGACGACCGGGCGGCTCGTGGCGCGGTGGCTCGCGGACGGGGCGGCCGCCGCCGCGCACGAGCCGGTGTCGTGGAGCGCGCCGGTGCTCGCGCACGAGCGGCGCGGGCAGGTCGGCGCGGAGCTGCGGGTGCGGACGTACCTGCCGTATCCGTGCCTGCCCGGGCAGCTCGCGGTCGTCGAGTCGGTGCTGCTGCCGGGGCGCTGGCGGCACTGCTGGGCCGTGCCCGACCCGGCCGCGGGCAACGTCGTGGAGCTGCACGTCGTCCCGCACGGCATCGATCCGGTCGGGGCGGCGCTCGTCGAACGGACCACCGCCGGCGACGTGTTGCGGTTGCGGCCGGTGTACGGGCCGCCCGCCGCCGACCCGACGTCGGCCCGGCCGCTGCTCGTCGTCGCGGGGCGGGACGCGGTGGCGCCGGTACGGGCGCTGCTGGGGATGCTGCGCGCGACGGGGGATCCGCGGGCGGTGACGGTGTTCTGGCCGGCGGCGGTGGAACGGGACCTGTACCGCCTGGCCGAGGTCGCCGCCGAGGGCACCGTCGTGATCCGCGGCCGGTTCCCCGCGGGCCACGACGAGGACTGGACCGGCCACGACGCGTTCGTCGCCGACGAGCCGGCGACGGTCGCGCAGGTGAGGGCCCGGGTCGTGGCCGCCGGCGTGCCCGAGGACCGCGTCCGGGTCGCCGCCGGGTGAGCCGGCGTCACCCGAACGGGTGATACGGGCGGGCGTGCGATGGGCCGTTCGTGCGCGTCGTAGCGTACGAACGGCCCAAAAATGCGAGTTTTGTCAGATTGCTGTCAACCTCATGGTTGTCGTTTAGCTTCGGGTCATCTGCCCTACTTCGTGGAGGTGAGATGGGAATCCGGAAGGGTGTCGCCGTCGCCGTGGCGGCGGGTGTCGTCGCGGCCGGAGCCGCCGTCCATGCCGGGCCGGCGTTCGCGGCCGACTACGGCGTGGTCCGCGGCGTGGTCGCCTTGACCAACAGTGCACGCGCCCGGGCAGGCTGCGGCCCGGTCACGTTGAGCCCGCGGCTGAGCTACGCCGCGTGGCTGCACTCGAGGGACATGGCCGATCGCGGCTACTTCTCCCACGGGTCGCCCCGCGGTAGCGGCCCGGGAAGCAGAGTGGCGTCCGCGGGGTACCGGTGGTCGTCGTACGGCGAGAACATCGCCTGGGGCCAGCGCAGCGCGCGCGAGGTCATGAACGACTGGATGAACAGCCCCGGTCACCGGGCCAACATCCTCAACTGCCGGTTCCGCAACGTCGGGGTCGCGGTCGCGTACGACGGACGCGGCGTGCCCTACTGGACCCAGGACTTCGCCAGTCCGCGCTGAGGGTGGGACGAGCGTTCCCGCGGGCACGACGACCGCCCGCGGGAACCTCGCCGGCCGGCGTCCACTGGACAGCCGGCGGAGAAGCGCATCGCGGATCAGAAAAGTAGCCGGCAACACATGCGGCAGCGGCTCGGCGCGGTCGACCTCAAGGGGCCGCGCACGGAGCCCGGATCGCCTCCACGCGGGTGATCGAATCGAGGCGCGCGAGGTGTCGCGCGCCTATTTTGATCTCGGCCGCGTCGTATTTCGCGATCATTTCACGCAGGCGCGCCGACCGGGAGCGGGGGAGCCGGCGTTCTCCGTGGGAATAGGAATACGCACTTTCCTCCAAACGCCGCCGAATCGTCGTTGAGAAAGCGTTGGGAAAACCATAACAGTCGATCTTGTTTTGGCGGACCGGCAGAATTGGCGCGGGCCGCAAGATTCAGGGCAGGGGCGACGGGCCGCGGGAGATCTTGCGGCATTCAGCCAGTTCACAGCCAGGGTTCACCACGTGTTGCCCGGGTGGGCTGGACAGATCGGGCGCCGGACCGCCTAATGGAATGCACTCCGCCGGACCCGCAGCCCGGCGGCCGCCGGAGCACCCGGGACAACCCTGCCCCACCCCCGCCGTTCATCCAGCCGTCGCCGCTCATCCGGCATTCGCCGAACCGGCAGCAGCGCCCGCACGGCTCGCCGAAGCGCAGTACAACCGAAACCGCCGCCGCACGCGTCACTCAAGTCAACCGCAACACCACCCTGGGTAGCACGCACCCTTGAACGGGAGGCCGCCGTGAACGACATCCTCACCGAGGCAACCGCCGCCGCCTACGTGGCCGCCGCCGGGTTCCGGGTCGGTCCTGTCGGACGCGTCGGCGTCGAACTCGAGTACTGCGTGCGCGACCTGAGTGAGCCGATGCACCGGCCCGAGCCGGAACGCCTCCTGAGCCTGCTCGCCCACCTCGGCAACCCGCTGCCCGGCGGCAGTGGCGTCACGATCGAGCCCGGCGGGCAGCTGGAGCTGTCCTCCGCCGTCGGCGCGTCGATGGCTGACTGCGTCGCCGCGCTCGCCGCCGACCTCGCCCTCGTCCGCGCCGCGCTCGCCGGCCACGGCCTCGTCCTGGACGGCACCGGCCTCGACGACGTGCGGGCGCCGCTGCTCGTCACCGACCACCCGCGGTACGTCGCGCTCGCCGAATACCACGAGCGGTCGGGCCCGAAGGGGCTCGCGGTCATGTGCAACTCCGCCTCGATCCAGGTCTGCCTGGACGCCGGCACCGACGACCCCGACGACTGGGGCCACTACCAGCGCCGGTGGTGGCTCGCCGACGCGATCGGCCCGGTGGTCATGGCCGCGTTCGCGAACTCGCCGCACCGCTCGAAGTCCGGCCGGCGCTGGGTGTCGCACCGGCAGGGGCTGCGCTTCGGCACCGACGCGAGCCGCACCCGCGCGCCGCGCCGCGCCGACGACCCGCGCGCCGCCTGGTCCCGGTACGCCCTCGCCGCCAACGTCGCCATGGTCGCCGGCCCCGGCCGCTGGCACGTGCCGGCCGGGCTGACGATGCGCGCCTGGCTGCGCGGCCACGGCCCCCGGCCCGTCACGCTCGACGACCTCGAGCGGCACCTCGGCACCCTCGTCCCGCCGGTGCGCCCCCGCGGCTACCTGGAGCTGCGGATGATCGACCAGCAGCCCGGCGACGGCTGGGTCGTGCCGGTCGCGGTCGTCACCGCCCTGCTCGACGACCCGCAGGGGGCCGAGGCGGCCGCCGCCGCGACCGAGCCGCTGCGCTCCCCGCTGCGCCGGCACCGCGACTGGGTCGGCGCCGCCCGCGAAGGCCTCGCCGACCCGGCGCTCGCCGCCGCCGCCCTGACCTGTTTCACCGCCGCGGGTGAAGTCCTGCGCCGGCAGGGTGCCCCGCTCGCCGTGCGGGACGCGGTCGCCGAGTTCACCGACCGGTACGTCGCGCGCGGCTCCTGCCCGGGCGAGGACCGCCGCGAGCAGCGCCGCAAGATCCGGGTCGGCGCGGGCGGATGAGCCGCTGGCAGCGCCGGGAAGGGCCCCACCTCCGCCCGCGGGCGCACCGCGGGCGGGTGGCGGAGGGCCGGGCCGGCGCGGACGGATGAGGTCCCGGCATGGGCGGACGAGGCGGTGGCGCGGCACCCCGGGTGTGGTATCAACGGGGTGACGATCCCCAGCGCGCACGCGCGCGACCACACCGAGGAGCCGGACCAGTGCGGGACATCGCCGTGTTCAGTGGCAGCGCCCATCCGGAGCTGGCGGAGGAGATCTGCACGCATCTGGAGGTGCCGCTGCAGCCCGTGCGGGTCGACCGGTTCGCCAACGACTGCCTCGAGGTGCAGCTGCAGGCCAACTGCCGGGAGCGGGACGTGTTCCTCATCCAGCCGCTGGTCCCGCCCGTCCAGGAGCACCTCGTCGAGCTGCTGCTGATGCTCGACGCCGCCCGCGGCGCCTCCGCCGCCCGCACGACCGTCGTCATGTCGCACTACGCCTACGCCCGCTCCGACAAGAAGGACGAGCCGCGCATCTCCATCGGCGGCCGGCTCGTCGCGGACCTGCTCAGCGCCGCGGGCGCGTCCCGGGTGCTGACGCTGACCCTGCACTCGCCGCAGGTGCACGGGTTCTTCAGCGTGCCCGTCGACCACCTGCACGCGCTGCGCGAGCTCGCCACCCACTTCCGCGGCCTCGACCTCACCAACAGCGTGGTCGTCTCGCCCGACCTCGGCAACGCGAAGGTGGCGTCCGCGTTCGCCCGGTTGCTGGGTGTACCGGTGGCCGCCGGCGCCAAGCAGCGCTTCAGCGACGACCGGGTGGTGATCAGCGCCGTCATCGGCGACATCGAAGGCAAGGACGTCATCGTCCTGGACGACGAGATCGCCCGCGGCAGCACCGTCATCGAGCTGATCGACCGGCTCCGCGAGCGCGGCGTCGCCAGCATCCGCGTCGCCTGCACGCACGGCCTCTTCACCGACGGCGCCCTCGACCGGCTCGCCGCCCAGCCCGACGTGCTCGAGATCGTCTGCACCAACAGCGTCCCCATCCCGAAGGAGAAGTGGGTGCCGAAGCTGCGGGTGCTGTCGATCGCGCCCGCGATGGCCGAGGCGATGCGCCGCATCCACAACGGCGAGTCGGTCAGCTCGCTGTTCCACTGACCTCCACATGCGCATGGAACAACCTGTCCTCGGGGTGCTCGGGCCGATGCGGGGCCTGATCGGCGGGCGGCCCGTCGATCTCGGCGGCCCCCGCCAGCGGGCCGTCCTCGCCCGGCTCGTCGTCGCCGGCGGGCACGTCGTGCCGACCGACCGGTTCATCGACGACCTGTGGCAGGGCGTGCCGCCGCCGAAGGCGCTCGCCGCGCTGCAGGTGTACGTGTCGAACCTGCGCCGGGTCCTGGAGCCCGGCCGCCCGCCGCGCACCCCGGCCACCGTGCTCGTGACGGCGGCGCCCGGGTACGCGCTGCACCTGCCCGCGGACGCCGTCGACGCGTGGCGGTTCGAGGCGCTGCTGCGGGAGGGCACCACGGTCGCGGGCGCCGACCCCGCGGGGGCCGACGGGCTGCTGCGGGAGGCGCTCGCCGCGTGGGAGGGTCCGGCGTACGCGGAGTTCGCCGACGAGTCGTGGGCCGTCCCGGAGGCCGGACGCCTGGAGGAGCTGCGGCTGGTCTGCGTGGAGGTCGGCGGGCGGGTCGCGGTGCGGCTCGGCCGGGCGGCGCTGGCGGTGCCGTCGCTGGAGCGGCACGTGTCGGCGCATCCGCTGCGGGAGGAGGCGGTGCACCTGCTCGCGTCGGCGCTGTACGCGGCCGGCCGGCAGGGCGACGCGCTCGCCGTGCTGCGGTCCGCCAGGGACCGGCTGGCGGCGGAGCTCGGGGTCGATCCGGGACCGGCGCTGCGGGCGCTCGAGGCGGACGTCCTCGCGCACGCCCCGCACCTCGACGCCGCTCCGCACGACCAGGCAGCCGTTTCACCCAGGCAGGCGGCTGACACGGCTTCGCGCGGGCCGGCGGGCGGTGCGGCTGAGGAGCTGTCGCCGGTCGGGGCGGGTGTGTCAGGCACGAGCGCCGCAGCACCGGACGGGCCGAGGCGGGAGGAGCCGCTGGGACATTCTCCGTCCGGGCCGTCATCTCAAGCGCATCAGTCCGGGGGGTTACGCCGTACATCTGCCGAAAACGCGAACAGAGGAACGTTCGGGCGTTCGGAGGAGCTGGCCGCGCTCGACCACGTCGCCGGGGAGGTCCTGCGGGACGGGCTGCGGGTCGTGTGGGTCGGCGGGGAGGCGGGAGCGGGGAAGACGACGCTGCTGCGGATGTTCGCGGCGCGGCTCGGGTCCGGCTGGAAGGTCGCGTGGGGCCGGTGCCCCGAGGTCGACGGGGCGCCGCCGGCGTGGGCGTGGAGCGAGGTGCTGGGCGCGCTGCCCGCGGACCGTCCCGACGCGCGGCTGGCTCCGCTGCTGGGCACCGGGGGCGGCGGCGGGCAGTTCGCGCTCGCGCAGGCCGTCGGGGAGCACCTCGCCGGGTTCGGGCCGCTGCTCGTCGTGCTCGACGACGTCCACCGGGCCGACGGCGAGACGCTGCAGGTGCTGCGGCACGTGGCCGTCGCGTTCGCCGACCGGCCGCTGCTGCTGGTCGCCACCCACCGGCCCGGCGAGGCCCGGCCCGACCTCGACCCGGTGCGGGCCGCGCTCGCCGGGCACCGGGCCGTCGACGTCGACCTCGGCGGGCTCGACGCCTCCGCCGGCGCGGCGCTCCTGCAGCACCTCGGCGTGCCGTCCGACGCGGTCGACGACGTCGTCGCGCGCACCGGCGGCAACCCCCTGTTCCTCACCGAGACCGCCCGGCTCGTCTCCGCCGAGGGCGCCGACAGCGCGGTCCGCGCCATCCCGTCGGGCATCGGGCACGTCCTGCGGCGGCGCCTCGCCCGGCTCCCCGCGCCCGCGCAGACCGTGCTGCGGCACGCCGCGGTCCTCGGCCGGGACGTCGACATCGACCTGCTCGTCGCCGCCGACGGCGCGGGTGAGGACGCCGTCCTCGACGGCCTCGAGGCCGGCGTCGTGTCGGGGCTGCTCGAGGAGCCGGCGGCGGGGCGGGTCCGGTTCACGCACGCGCTGCTGCGCGACGTCCTCTACGACGACATGCCGCTGCTGCGGCGGCGCCGCCTGCACGCCCGGGTGCTCGACGTGCTCTCGGCCGCCGCGGAGCCGGACGTCGCCGCGCTCGGGCACCACGCCCTGGCCGCCGCCACGCCCGCGACCGCCGCCGTCGCGGCCGGGTACGCGGCGGACGCCGCCCGGCAGGCCGCGGCGCTGTACGCGCACCGGGAGGCCGCCGGGCTGTTCCGCGGCGCGCTGGACGCCGGTCCGCTGCCGCCCGCGCTGCGCCACGACCTGCTGTGCGGGCTCACGTCGGCGCTCGCCAACGCCGGTGACGTCCTCGCCGCCCGGGCCGCCCGCGCCGAGGCGCTCGCCGCCGCCGCGCTCGCCGACGTGCCGTCGGTGGCGGCGCTGACCGCGTACGACGCCCCGGTCGCCTGGTCGATCCGCGCCGACCGCGCCATCGACACCGCGCTCGTCGCGCAGCTCGAGGCGGCGCTGCTGGCCGGTGCCGCTTCGCCGGGCGGTTCCTCGGTGACGGGTGCCGATGCGGCGGTGCGGTGCCGGTTGCTCGTCGCGCTGGTCTACGAGCTGGAGGGCGACGACCTGGAGCGGTGCGCCGCGGCCAGCGCCGAGGCGCTCACCCTCGCCGGCGACGACCCGCTGCTGCGCTGCCACGCGCTCAACGCCCGCTACTTCGCGGTGCTCAACCCCGCCCGCCGGCACGAGCTCCCCGCCGTCGGCGCCGAGCTGCTCGAGGTCGCGACCGCCGCGGGGCTGGTGCAGTTCCAGGCGCAGGCGCACCACGTGCTGTTCCAGGCCGCCCTCGAACGCAACGACCTCGCCGCCGCCCAGGACCACGTCGACCGCGCCGTCCGGCACGCGACCGCCGGCCAGCTCGGCGTGGCGCTGTCGGTGATGGCGCTGTTCGCCGCGGTGCGCGCCCTCTTCGCCGGTGACCACGCCACCGCCGTACGCCTCTACACGGACCTCACCGCCCGCATCGCCCGGGCCGGCCAGCCGAACGCCGCCCTCGTCGGCGTCGCGGGCGTCTTCTTCGTGCACCTCGCCGCCGGCACGACAGGAGAGCTCCTGCCGATGCTGCAGCCGGTGTACGACCGGCTGCCCGACGCCGTGAACGACCTCATGGTCCGCGCCCTGATCGACGCCGGCCGCGCCGACGAGGCCCGCGCCATCTGGTCGCCCGACACGGCGCCGGTCCGGGAGGACTACTACTGGCTCGCGTGGAACGGGCTGCGCGCCCTGAACGCGGCCGCCCTGCGCTCCGTGCCGCACGCCCGGGCGCTGTACGCGGACCTGCTGCCGTGGGCGGGACAGTTCGTGGGGCTGGCGAGCGGCTCCCTGTCCGGCCCGCCGGTCGACCTGGTCCTCGCCGCCCTGGCCGACGTCCTGGGCGACGCCGGCGCGGCCGCCGGGCACCGTGCGGCCGGCCACGCGCTCGCCGCCGCGACGGGCGCGCTCCCGTGGTGCCCGCCGGCGCCGGGCGCGTCCCCGTGACGTCCGCCGGCGCCGGGCGTCTTGTGATGTCCGCCTTCGTCAGGCGCTGAAGATCACGGCCTCGCGGCGGGCGAAGCCGCGGCGGGTCGCGGCGAGCAGCACCCGGAGCACCGGCCCCGCCATGCGCTTGAGGTCCGCCAACTCGGCCGGGGTGGCGTACCGCTCGATGCGCGGCAGCTCGAACCCCATCTTGCCGCCCTTGCGGACCGCCGCCTCCACCTTGTTCCAGTCGGCGTCGGACACGTACCGATGGATCACCGGGAACAAGGTCCGCTCCTCGTCCTCGATGTGCTCGTCCAGCATGTCCCGCAGCGTGCCCAGCGCCCCCGCGAGCCGCTCCGCCGCGTCCCTGTCCCCGGGCGTGACGGCAAGGGCCCTGGCGTCCCGCCGGATCGCGTCGAGCAGCGGGTCGAGCTGCCGGTGGTCCTCGGTGAGCTCCCGCAGGTCGACCTCCGCCCCGGCGCTGGCCTCGAGGACGGGCCACAACACGTCGTCCTCCGCCTGGTGATGGTGGTGGATCCCGTCGCACAGCGTCTCCAGGTACCCGGCGATCGCCTTGGCCCGCGCGGGCGTGTTCGCCGTCCTGCCGTCCGCCACGTCCCGCAACAACGCCGCGAACCGGCGCGCGTCCCCACGCATCGACCGGTGGTTCACAGTGATCCCGACAAGATTCGGCATGATCCGCTCCTCAGCTCAAGTGCTTCCGGCCTTCAGCACACCGCCTCCCACTTGGCCGCCACTTAACGTCTGGTTACCGCCGGCCCGGCCACCCACCCGCTGGTCGGCGCGCCTCGTCACCCGAACCTCGACCGGTCCTGCCCCTCGCCGCCGCCATCCCTCACGCCAGGCCGCCGTCCTTCTCTCGCGCCCGGCGGTTGGCCTGCCCTTGCGTCTTGGCGGCAGTCACTTCTCGCGTCTGGTGGCAGTCACTTCTCGCGTCTGGTGGCGAGCATCCTCTTTGCCCGGCAGCGGTCACTGCTTGTGCCTGTCCGCGACCATCCCTCGGGCTCGGTGCTCGTCGCCGCACCCCTCTCGCAGACGTTGGTCAATGCCCGCTTATGCGCCTTTTGCTCTATAGACGTTGCGCGATCTGCCTGCAATTCAGAGATCGAATTGTGGGTGGATCGCGCTTCTTCTATGGAACAAAAGGTGTGAATCGGGGAATTGATCAGCGTCTGTGGCGGTGGTGGCGGCCTGTGCGACTCGTGCGGCCTGTGCGACTCGTGCGGCCTGTGGCGGCGGTCAAGGGGTGGGGTGCAGGGCCAGGGGAGCGGGGGAGCCGGACAGGTTGAGGAGGTCGTCGACGGGGGTGCGGGTGCCGAAGCGGTACGCGCGGGAGTAGGCCTCCTCGGGCAGCGCCGCGTGCAGGGCCCGCTCGGTGGCCTGGCGGGCGGGGAGCTCGCAGGCGGGCGTCGGGGCGCCGATCTCGTGGCGGATGACGTCGGCGGCGGCGAGCAGGGCGGTGGCGTGGGCCGGGTCGCCGAGGCGGCGGCGGGCCTCGGCGAGCGCCTCCAGGACGCTGGCGCTCCGCCAGCGGTCGCCGACGCGGCGGTGGATGGCGAGGCTGGCGCGCAGGCGTTCGGCGGCGGAGGCGACCGCGTCGTCGGCGAGGTCGACGCGGCCGAGCAGGTCCTGGGCCCAGCCGATGCCTTCGGGGAACGACAGCTCGGTGAACCGGTCCAGGGCGTCGACCAGGTGGCGGCGGGCGCGGGGCTGGTCGCCGCCGAAGTGGGCGACCGCGCCGAGGTGGGTGAGGGTCGAGGCGACCGACTCGTCGTCGGCGAGGTCCCGGAACGCGGTGAGGCTCGCGTCCAGCAGCGCGGCGGCCGCGGTGAGGTCGCCGGACAGCCAGGCGGTGGCGCCGGCGAGCTGGGCGGCGCGGCCCTCGCCCCAGGCGTCGCCGGCGGCGCGGTAGAGGGTCAGCGCCTCGTCGAGGTGGTGGCGGGAGCGGGGGTAGTCGGCGCGTTCGCGTTCGACGCAGCCGAGCAGGGTGAGCAGCCGCCCGCGGGCCTGCGCCTCGGGCGAGCCGGCGAGGGCCTGCGCGGCGAGGGCCTGCGCGGCGAGGGCGGCGGCGGCCGGGTAGTCGCAGTCGAGCAGCGCCAGGTTCGCGGCGGCCGAGCAGGCGGCGACCCGGAGGGGTGGAGCTGCGTCGGGGCGGCGGAGCAGGGCCGATGCCAGCCAGTCGCGGCCCTGCCGGTACACCCCGGTGAAATGCTGGAAGGGCGCGAGGGCCGTCGCGAGACGCAGGTCATCGACGCCGGGGCGGGTGGCCAGCCAGGTCATGGCGGCGCGGAGGTTGTCCTGCTCGACGGTGACGATGCGCAGGATGTCCCGCTGGCCGGGGCCGCGGATGCCGGCGGCGGCCTGCTCGGCGAGGGCGACGAAGTGGCGGGCGTGCGCGTCGCGGGCGGCGGCGGCCTCGTCGGGGAGCTCGGCGAGGCGGGCGGCCGCGTACGCCGCGACGGTCTGCAGCATCCGCCGCCGGGGGCCGCCGGCCGGGGAGCCGTCCACGGGGGAGACCAGGCAGCGCTCGGCGAGGGCGTCGAGCAGGCCCGGCCCGTGCGCGGGCAGGACCGCGGCCGCCGCGGGCGTGAAGCCGCCCTGGAACACGGCGAGCTGCCGCAGCAGGGCCTGCTTGTCCGGGGAGAGCAGCCGGTACGACCAGTCCAGCGCCGCCCGGAGCGTGCGATGGTGCTCGGGGCCGGCCGCCTTGGCGTCGGCCAGGACGCGGAACCGGTCGGCGAGCAGCCGGCGGACCTCAGGCACCGACAGCAGCGCGGCCCGGGCGGCGGCGAGCTCGACGGCGAGCGGCAGGCCGTCCAGGGCCCGGCAGATCGCGGCGGCGCCGGCCCGGTGCTCGCCGGGCAGCGGGCGGCCGGTCCGCTCGAACATCCGCGTCTCGAACAGGCGCAGCGCCGTCGCGTCGTCCAGCGGCGCGACCTCGACCACGGTCTCGTCGGGCAGGCCGAGCGCCTGCCGGCCGGTGACGAGCAGCCGCAGGGCCGGCGCCGCCGCGAGGAGGCGGGCGGCGAGCGCGGCGACCGGGTCGGTGACGTGCTCGCAGTTGTCCAGCAGGAGCAGCACGGGCGCGTCGCCGAGCGCGGCGAGGAGCGTGCCGGTCGCGCCGGCGTCGGCCCGGCGCGCCACCCCGAACGCGTCGAGCACGAACCCGGCGGCGTCATCCGGGGCGGGGGACGGGCTGGGGGACGGGCGCATCGTGGTCAGGTCGACGAACCACACCGGCGTCGTCGCGGCGGCGCCGACCGCGATCGCCAGGCGGGTCTTGCCGCTGCCCGCCGGCCCGACGAGCGTGACCAGCCGGTGGTCGGGTGAAGCGAGCAGGCGGCCCGCGGCGCGCACCTCCGCGTCCCTGCCGACCAGGCTGGTCAGCGGGGCCGGTAACGCCGCGGCGGACTCCATGCCGGCACTGTACCGGGGTGGCCCCACCCTCCGGCACCAGCCGAAACGCCCCGTTGGTGCGAGCGTGTCGCTGGTCGGCGGGGACCTTCTGGAGGTAAAGATTGCTCATGAGGATCCACGCCGCGGCGACCCGCTGACCCGCGATGGCGTTTCTGGTCGAGATGCCCGACGGCGGGTTCCTGGAGGTCGAGGAGCGCACCGACATCGCCCCCGACGACCTGTCGGTGATCGGCATCCTGGGCGCGTCGCCGCTGGAGGGCACCGGACTGATCACGTTCGGCGCGGTGATCCGGGCCGGCCTCGACGAGGACGAGCAGGACGAGTTCGCCGACTGGATCTACGACCGGGTCGTGCTCTTCGCCGAGTTGGGCGGCGAGGTCGACGGCTGGGAGCGGCTCGAGGACGGCACCTGGCGCGTCGAGTCCCGTCGATAGACACGGTCCGCGACGGCGCGGACACCGCGCGGTGCAACTTTCCGTCCCGGGGCGGGCGGTGAGGTGGACGGCACATGAACCCGGGTCACCTGCGGGGTCCGCCCGGGTTACGCTCACGTTGATGACGATCGAGGTCCAAGGCGCGGGGCGCCTCTTGCAGGTCGGCACCGCCACGGAGATCGGCCGGCGGTATCCGGCCAATTTCGACGTGCTGCACACCGCCGAGCTGCAGCGCCGGCCGGGGCTGTGCGCGGTCGTCGCCGACGGCATGGGCGCGGGCGAGGGCAGCCGCACCGCCGGCCGCACCGCCGTGGACATCTTCACGACCGCCGTGCAGGAGCACCGGGGGCCGTTCGCGCCGCCGCCGCTCTTCGCCGCGGTCGCCGACGCCCAGCGCCAGGTCCGCGCCGCCGGCAGGTCCCTGCGCGAGCTGACCGGCTGCACCCTCACCGCCCTGGTCGCCGACGCCACCGGGGCGTGGGTCACGCAGATCGGCGACTCCAGGGTGTACCGGTTGCGCGGCGGCCTCCTCGAGCTCCTCACCATCGACCACACGGAGGCGTGGCTCGGCGCGGTGCACGGCTGGTTCCCCGCCGACTCGCCGCAGGCCGAGGCCGCCCGCTACCAGTTGCACCGCTTCATCGGTCACCCGGGCCTGCCCGAGCCGGACGTCCTGAGCGTCACGATGTTCCCCGGCGACGTCTATTGCCTGTGTACCGACGGCATCGCCGAACAGGTGCCGTACCAGCGCATGGAGGCGACGCTGAGCTCCGGGGCACCCCCGGACGTGATGGCGTCCGCCCTGGTCGCGGCCTCCCTGGAGGCCGGCGGGCGCGACAACGCCACCGCCGTCGTCGTCAAGGTCTCCTGACCCACCCCGCGCCGACGGGCGCGGTGGGGTCAGATCACCAGTTCGGCGGCGGGGCGCTCGGCGGTCACGGTGAGCGCCTCGACGTGCCGGTGCGGGGCGGGGCCGTCCGCGTCAGGGGTGGCGTCCGCCTCCGCGGCGACGACCTCGAGGGCGTCCCACAGCGCGGCGAGCGCCTCGTCCGAGCCGGTGACCTCGAGGGCGGGACCGCCCCGCAGCGCGACCGTGACCGGCCCGCCGGTGCGCCGCTGGACGAAGGCGCCGTTGAGGATGCGCTGCTCGTGCACGTCGCCCGCGGCACGCAGGCGGGCGGCGAGGTCCCGCAGCGCGCCGGCCGGACCGGCCAGGTCGAACACGTCTCCCGCGACACGCAGGCGGCACGCCAGCTGATCATCCACGCCGACCAACCTAACGCATCCCGTACCCCGTGATCCGGAAGACCTCGTGCACCCCTGGGTACACGAGGTCTTCCGGATCATGAGGAAGCGGGGTCAGGCGGACGGGACCAGGGTGGAGACGTCCGCGGGGCGCAGGGCGAGGGCGAGCACGTCGGCGACGTCGGCGAGGGCGTGCACGGTCAGCTGCGACCGCACCTCCTCCGGCAGGTCGTCGAGGTCGGGCTCGTTGCGCTTCGGGATGATGACCTCGGTGAGGCCGGCCCGGTGCGCCGCCAGGAGCTTCTGCTTGACGCCGCCGATCGGCAGGACCCGGCCGGCCAGGGTGACCTCGCCGGTCATCCCGAACTCGGGCCGGACCGGCCGGCCGGTGGCCAGGGACGCGAGGGCCGTGACCATCGTGATGCCGGCGCTGGGCCCGTCCTTCGGCACCGCGCCCGCCGGGACGTGCAGGTGGATGCGGCGGCCGGCGAGCTCGTTCGGGTCGATGCCGAGGCGCCGGCCGTTGGAGCGCAGGTACGACAGTGCGATGTGCGCCGACTCCTTCATCACGTCGCCGAGCTGGCCGGTGAGGGTGAGGCCGGGCTCGCCCTCCATCGACGTCGCCTCGATGAAGAGCACGTCGCCGCCGGCGCCGGTGACGGCGAGGCCGGTCGCGACGCCGGGGACGGCGGTGCGCTCGGCCGACTCCGGCGTGAACCGGGGCCGCCCCAGGTACTTGACCACGTCGTCCACGTGCACCGGCGCGCCGTCGTAGCCGACCGCCACCTTGCGCAGGACCTTCGCCAGAGCCCGCTCCAGCTGCCGGACGCCCGCCTCGCGGGTGTGCTCGCCGGCGATCGCACCCAGAGCGAGATCGCTGATGGTGACCTCGTCGGAGGACAGGCCCGCCCGGTCGAGCTGCCGCGGCCACAGGTGGTCGCGGGCGATGGCGACCTTCTCCTGCTCGGTGTAGCCGTCCAGGGTCACCAGCTCCATGCGGTCCAGCAGCGGGCCGGGGATGGTGTCCACCACGTTGGCGGTGGCCAGGAACAGCACGTCGGACAGGTCGAGGTCGACCTCGAGGTAGTGGTCGCGGAAGGTGTGGTTCTGCGCCGGGTCGAGGACCTCGAGCAGGGCCGCGGCCGGGTCGCCGGCGTATCCGACGGCGAGCTTGTCGACCTCGTCGAGGAGCACGACCGGGTTCATCGAGCCGGCCTCCCGCAGGGCGCGGACGATCCGGCCCGGCAGCGCCCCGACGTACGTGCGGCGGTGGCCGCGGATCTCGGCCTCGTCGCGGACGCCGCCGAGGGAAACGCGGACGAACTTGCGGCCCAGCGCGCGGGCGACGGACTCGCCGAGGCTGGTCTTGCCGACCCCGGGAGGGCCGGCGAGGGCGAGGACGGCGCCGGAGCCGCGGCCGCCGACGACCTCCTTGCCCAGTGCCGCCCGGCGGTTGCGGACCGCCAGGTATTCGAGGATGCGGTCCTTCACGTCGGCGAGGCCGGCGTGGTCCGCGTCGAGGATCGCGCGGGCCTGCGCCAGGTCGGTGTTGTCCTCGGTACGGACGTCCCACGGCATCTCGAGCACGGTGTCGAGCCAGGTGCGGATCCAGCCGGCCTCCGGCGACTGGTCGCTGGCCCGTTCCAGCCGGCCGACCTCGCGCAGCGCCGCCTCGCGGACGACGTCCGGCAGGGTCGCCTCGGTGACCCGGGCCCGGTAGTCGGCCGACCCGGACGGCTCGTCCTCGCCGAGTTCCTTGCGGATCGCGGCGAGCTGCTGGCGCAGCAGGAACTCGCGCTGGGTCTTCTCCAGGCCCTCGCGGACGTCGTGGTTGATCTTCTCGTTGACCTGCTGCTCGGCGGCGTGCACGCGGGCCCACTCGACGAGCAGCTCCAGGCGGGCGGTGACGTCGGGGGCGCCGAGGAGCTGGATCTTCTGCTCCAGGGTCAGCCACGGCGCGTAGCCGGCGGAGTCGGCGAGCTCGGACAGGTCCGTCATGCGCTCGACGGTGTCGATGACCTGCCAGGCGCCGCGCTCCTGGAGCACGCCGATGACGAGGGCCTTGTACTCGCGGGCGAGCTCCTTCGCCTTGCCGGCGGGGGCGGGCTCGTCGAGCAGGGTGGCCTCGACCCACAGCGCCGCGCCGGGGCCGGGGACGCCGGCGCCGATGCGGGCCCGGGACAGGCCGCGGACGACCGCCGCGGGCTCGCCGCTGGGCAGCCGGCCGACCTTCTCCAGGACGGCGACGACACCGAACGAGCCGTACGCGCCGTCGACGCGCGGCACCGCGAGGACCCGTTTGTCGCCGGCGGATCGCGCGGCGTCGACGGCCGCCTGGGTGGTGGCGTCGAGCGTCACGGGGATGACCATGCCGGGGAGCAGGACGTCGTCGGTCAGGGGAAGAACCGGGAGAGTAGCCATGTCAGACACCTGCCATCACTGTGGGGTTGAGCGTGTCAGGCTTAAGTTACAAAGCGTTCCCTCTGTTCCCTGAAAGGTCCCGTGTGTGACCCAGGACACCGTAGTCGGGGAGGTCGAAGGCGGTCGCGGTCCGCGTCGCGAGGTGCTTGAACAGGTGCTTCACCGGCGGCAGGTAGCGGATGGTGCGGAAGAAGCGGTCCCGCTGGGCGATCTTGCGCTCGGTGGACGGGACGAGGAAGTCGGCGCCGCCGGACGCCTGCTTCTGGCAGGTGGCGACGTAGGGTCGCAGGCGCCGCTCGTACGCCGCGAAGGCCTGCTCGTAGGGCAGTGTCGCCAGCTCGCCGGCGAGCACGTGGGCGCCGACGACCGCGAGGCCGGTGCCGTTGCCGCCGGGGCCGCCCGCGTAGCCGGCGTCGCCGAGCAGCGCCACCCGGCCGTGTGACCAGCGGTCCATCCGGATCTGCGCGGTGCCGTCGAACCAGAAGTCGGGCGCGGTGCGCATGGCCTCGAGCAGGCGCGGCACCCGCCAGCCGGCGCCCTGCATCGCGTCCGCGACGAGGCGCCGCTGCTGGTCGACGTCGCGGCTGCGGGCCGGCGCCTGGTCCAGGGTGAAGAACAGCGAGATGACGGCCTTGTCGGGGGTGACGCCCGCGATCGTGACCGTCAGGCGCGGCTCGTTGTACATGAGCGCCGCGCGGTCCAGGCCGAACTCGTTGGGCATCGTGAAGATGCAGCCGTAGACGCCGAGGGTGTGCTGCGGCACCGGGCCGAAGACCAGCTCGCGGACCTTGGAGTTCACCCCGTCGGCGCCGACGACCAGGTCGAACCGCCGCGGCGCGCCGCGCTCGAAGGTGACGTCGACGCCGTCCGCGTCCTGCGTGATCGAGGCGATCGAGTCGCCGAAGACGTACTCGACGTCGTCGCGGGTGGCGGTGTACAGCGTCTCGCCGAGATCGCCGCGCAGCACCTCCAGGTCGCCGCTGAAGATCGCGGACGGCATCGCCGCCTTCACCGTGCCGGCGCCGTCGACGATCGCGATGTCGCCCATGTGCGTGGCCTTCGCCCGCAGGGCGTCGAGGAGGCCCATCCGCCGCAGGACCTCGAGGTGGACGCGGCCGCGGAAGTCGACGGCGTAGCCGCCGCCGCGCAGCGAGGGGGCGCGCTCCACGACCGTGACCCGGTGGCCGGTGCGGTGCAACCACAGGGCGAGGGACGGGCCGGCGACGCTCGCACCGGAGATGAGGATGTCCATGGCTCGGAAATATACATTCGTCTTATACGCTTGTATAGACCCTAGGATCTGGACCATGGGACATCGCGAGGACCTCCTCGACGGCGCCGTGCGCTGCATCTACGAGAAGGGCTACGGGCGGACCACGGCCCGTGACATCGTCGCCGCGTCCGGCACCAACCTCGGCTCGATCGGCTACCACTACGGCTCCACCGAGGCGCTGCTCAACGCCGCCCTCGAGAAGGCCCTCGAGGACTGGGGCAGGCAGCTGGCCACGGCGCTGCTGGCCACCGACGCCGAAGGGCTGCACGGCCTGGAGCGCTTCGAGGCGTACTGGAACAGCGTCATCGCCTCGCTCGGCGCGCACCGGCCGGCGTTCATGGCCTCGTTCGACGCGTTCGTGCAGATGGAGCACGCGCCGGCGATCCGGGCGATGATCTCCGAGGGCATGCGGGACGCCCGCGGCATGTGGGCGTCGGTGTTCCACGGGGTCGACGCCGCGGCCGAGCCGCAGAAGGCGTTCCAGCTCGGCTCGTTCTACCAGGCCCTGATCAGCGGCGTGCTGACCCAGTGGCTGATCGACCCGGCCAACGCCCCCTCCGGCCACGACCTCGCCGAGGCGCTCCGGATGGTCGCCACCTCACTGTGACCGCCCGCTTTGTCGGGTACTGCTCATCTCCCGCCCGTCCGTACCGATAGAGCGGTCGAAACGCTGACAGGGCTGAGCAAAGGGGTACCTCCGGTGGCATCGTTCGCCTCGCTCAAGGTCCGCCACAACATCGTCATCGCCGTGGCCGTCGCCGGGCTCGTGGCCGCCGCGGTCGGCGGGATCGGCCTGTACAAGATCTCGGCGGTCGCGAAGAGCGCCGACGCGATGTACACCCGGGCGCTGCTCCCCGCCGCCGACGCCGCCGACCTGCGCGAGGCGGTCTGGCAGTTCCGGTTCTTCGGCGTCGTGTCGACCACGGTCACCGACCCCGCCGCCCGCACCAGGTTCGCCGGCGAGCGCGACGCCGCCGCGGCGAGGATCGCGTCGTCGTCGGCGACGTTCGCCGGCCGCGACCTCGACACCGCGCAGCGGGCCGCGATCGACCGGTTCGCCACGGCCTGGGGCCAGTACACGGACATCCTCGAGCAGGGCCAGGGCCTGATCGCGGCCGGCCGGGCCGCCGAGGGGCAGGCGCTGCTCATCCAGCAGGGCACGCCGAAGGCGGAGGACGCGGTCAAGGACCTCGTCGCGGTGGCCGAGGCCTCCCGCTCGGCCGCGCAGGCCCGGCTCGCCGACGCCAACGAGGCCCGCGACCAGGCCCGGATCCTGGTCGCCGTGGTCCTCGTCGGCGGCCTGATCCTCGCGGTCGTCGTCGGGCTCCTGCTGGCGCAGGCGATCCTCCGGCCGCTGCTGCAGGTCCGCGACGTGCTGACCGCCGTCGGCGAGGGCGACCTGACGAAGGAGGCGCAGTTCACCGCCGACAACGAGCTGGGCCAGATGGCGGCCGCGCTGGGCCGCGCGACGGGCCGGATGCGCACCGCCGTGGGCGCGCTCGCCGACAGCAGCACCAGGCTCGCCTCCCGCGCCGACGACCTGCAGCGGGCCAGCCGCGGCCTCGCCGACGGCGCCGAGCGGACCGCGGGCGAGGTGTCGAAGATCAGCGGCTCGTCGCACGAGGTCTCCAGCAGCGTGCAGGCCGTCGCCTCCGGCGCGGAGGAGATGAACGCCTCCATCCGGGAGATCGCCGTCAGTACGTCGGAAGCCGCGTCCGTCGCCGGCCAGGCGGTCGACGCGTCCGCCGCCGCGGAGCAGATCATGATCCGGCTCGGCTCCTCCTCGGCGGAGATCGGCGACGTCATCAAGGTCATCACGTCGATCGCCGAGCAGACCAACCTCCTGGCCCTCAACGCCACCATCGAGGCCGCCCGCGCGGGTGAGGCCGGCAAGGGCTTCGCGGTCGTCGCCGGCGAGGTCAAGGACCTGGCGCAGGAGACCGCGAAGGCCACCGAGGAGATCGGCCAGCGCGTCCGGGCCATCCAGACCGACACCACCGGCGCCGTCGAGTCCATCTCGGAGATCGCCCGGGTCATCGGCCGCATCAACGAGTACCAGACGACGATCGCCTCCGCCGTCGAGGAGCAGAGCGCGGTCACCACCAGCATGGCCACCGACCTGAGCGTCGCCGCGAGCGGCGCGGACCGCATCAACGGCGGCATCGGCGAGGTCGTGCAGGCCGCCGACAACACCATGCACGGCGCGCAGGCGACCCGCGCCGCCGCGGCCGAGCTGACCACGATGTCCGAGGAGCTGCGCGCGATCGTGGGCGGCTTCAGACACTGACCGGCAGGTTCCCGCCGGGACTGCGCGCGGCGGTCCCCGGCGGGCAGGCCGTCCGACGTAGGCTCGTCAGCGTGCCGAGCCGGAACAGGACCACGACAGCTGCCACCGCACCCACGGACGCCGCCGCAGCGGTGAACGCCACGCCGGTCAAGAAGGCCGCGCCTCGGAAGGCGACCGCGCCTCGGAAGGTCGCCGCCAAGGCGACCGCGGCGACGGCGACCACCACGGAAGCGCCGCCGGCGAAGAAGGCCGCGGCGAAGAAGGGGGCGGTCAAGAAGGCCGTGCAGGCGGTCGAGGCCGTTGCCGAGGCGGCGGCGCCCGCGGGGCCGGACCTCGAGCAGACGCGCCGCGCGCGGCGGATCCTCAAGCTGCTCACCGCCCGGTATCCGGACCCGGTGCTGGAGCTGGACTTCGAGTCGCCGCTGCAGCTGCTCGTCGCCGCCGTCCTCGCCGCGCAGACGCTCGACGAGCGGGTCAACCTCGTCACCCCGGTGCTGTTCGCCAAGTACCCGACCGCAGCCGACCTCGCCGCCGCCGACCCGGCCGAGATGGAGGTGATCCTCCAGCCCGTCGGGTACTTCCGGAAGAAGACGCAGATCGTCATGAAGCTCGCGGCGACGCTGGTCGAGCGGCACGACGGCGAGGTGCCGACGACCCTCGACGAGCTGATCGAGCTGCCGTGGGTGGGCCGCAAGACGGCCAACATGGTGCTGGGCAACGCGTTCGGCACGCCGGCGATCTCCGTCGACACGCACGTCAGCCGGGTCGCGCACCGGCTCGCGTGGGGGCCGGAGAAGGACGTGGAGCAGACCGAGACCGACGTCGCGGCGCTGTTCGAGCAGAAGGACTGGGTGCCGGTCAACCTGCTGCTGATCCTGCACGGGCGGCGCACCTGCCACTCCCGCAAGCCCGCGTGCGGCGCCTGCCCGCTCGCCGAGGAGTGCCCGTCAGCCGGGCTCGCCGGCAAGGGCGAGCTCGACCCGGAGAAGGCCAGGGCGCTGCTGAAGTGACCGCCGCGGAAGGGCCGGACGCCGTCGGAGCCGCCACCGGTGGCAGACTGCCGCAATGCGATTCGCCGACTTCGACGTCCTGCTGCGGCAGGCGTTGCGGCGCTACGCGGCCCTCGAACGCGACGGTGACGTCGCCGTCTTCGACCACTGGCGGGCCACCGAGGCCGACCTGGTCCGGGTCCAGCGGCGGCTGGGCGTGCGGCTGCCGGAGCAGTACCGCGGCTTCCTGCTGCGGTACGGCGCCGGCCGCTTCCTCTTCGTCGAGCTCCTCCCCGCCGACGAGGGCCGCCGCTGGGTGGAGACGCTGCTCGGCGCCAACGAGCCCGTCGCCGAGCACGGTTCCGGGTTCGTCGCGGTCGCCCCGGTCGGCACCGGCGACTACTGGGGGTTCGTCGTCCGCGACGGCATCTGCGATGACGCGGTCAGCTTCCGGTACCACGAGGACGGCGCCGTCGAGCCGGCCGCCGACGATTTCCTCGAGTTCGTCGCGGCGGAAGGCCTGCGCGTCGGGCGCTGACCGGCGCCGCGCGCCGGGCGGTGAGCGCCGGACGTCGCGGTGGCGGCGCCCGGGCGGGGTGCGGCCGTGACCGAGCCGTTCGGCATCGGCGCCGAGGTGTGGCCGGGGCTGGCGAAGGTCACCGAGGAGGCCGGCGAGCTGCTGCAGGTGGTCGGCAAGCTGGTGGCCACCGGCGGCCGCCCGGACCACTACGACGGCACGGACCTGCGCGACCGCCTGATCGAGGAGTGCGGTGACCTCCTCGCCGCGATCGGCTACCTCACCGCCGCCAACGGCATCGAGGACGCCGTCGCCGAGCGCGCGGCCCGCAAGCGTCAGACGTTCGAAGGCTGGCACCGGCGGGAGGCCGAGCGGCGGGCGATCGTCAAGCCCCCCGGCCCTCACGATCGCCCGCCACCCGGTCAGACCTCCGCGGCGGGTTCGGAGCACCCCGAGACGGGGGCGCCCGACCTATGAAGACCCCCGGGACGCAAAGTGGGTTGCGTCACCGTCCGGGATCGGCGCAGCATTGGCACATGTCGACGCGCGCCCTCCGGCTCAACGAGCTGATGCGGGAGCGACCCGGGCTGCTCCAGGCGTACAAGAGCCGCTAACGCAACGCGGGCTGCCGAGTCTCGCGATGCGCGGACTCGATGACCTCACCGCGGGTCTCGCCGAGCCATACGACCGCGTTCACCGGCGTGCCCACCCGGCTCAGCATCCCGGTCTCGTCGGTCCACGCGACCAGCGGCAGCGGCTGCGCGTGCTCGGTCTCCCAGCCGATGACCCGGCCGGCCTGGATGTCCTCGTCGGCGGCCGTGGCCAGCCACAACGTCTGCGTCTGCGGAATGATCGTCATGCTGTCAGTGATTCCCCGGCAACGGAAGGTGCAACCACGCCATGTCAGAGTTCGAAGCCCTGCTCGAGGAGGGTGCCGCCGTCCCCGTCGAGGGCTGGGACTTCTCCTGGTTCGAAGGCCGGGCCACCGAGGAGCGGCCGCCCTGGGGCTACGCGGAGCTGCTCGCGGACCGCTACCGCACCGCCGGCAGCGCCCTGGACGTGCAGACCGGCGGCGGCGAGGTCGTCGCCTGGGCGCTGCACAGAGCCAGCCAGAGGGCCGGGCGGGCCCCCTCGCCGCTGGCGGCGACCGAGTCCTGGGAGCCGAACGTCGAGCTCGCCACGCGGGCGCTCGCCCCGTTCGGCGGCATCGTCGCGCACGTCGCCGACGACGACCCGCTGCCGTTCGGCGACGCCACGTTCGACCTCGTCAGCGCCAGGCACCCGGTCGTCGCGGTCTGGCCGGAGATCGCCAGGGTCCTGTGCCCCGGCGGCACCTACCTCGCCCAGCACGTCGGCGTCGGCTCCGCCCACGAGGTCACCGAGGCGATGCTCGGCCCGACCCCGGTCGGCCAGGGCCGCCACCCGGACACCGCGGCCGTCGACGCGCGCGCCGCCGGCCTCGAGGTGCGCGACCTGCGCGAGGTGAAGTTGCGGATGGAGTTCCTCGACGTCGCCGCCGTCGCGGTGTTCCTCCGGAAGGTGATCTGGATCGTGCCGGGCTTCACCGTGGCGGCGTACCACGACCAGCTGCGCGCCCTGCACGAGCGGATCCAGTCGGACGGCCCGTTCGTCGCCCACTCCACCCGCTACCTCATCGAGTGCTGCAAGCCACATCGGAACGACAGTGGGTGAACGGTCGTTGGGGGGCGGGGATAGTTTGTGTGGAGAAGCACACCCGCCGCTGCCGCAGGAGAAACTCTGATGAGTGAGCCCGTGAACGTAACCGTGACCGGTGCCGCCGGCCAGATCGGCTACGCGCTGCTGTTCCGCATCGCGTCCGGTCAGCTGCTCGGCGCCGACACCCGCGTCAAGCTGCGCCTGCTGGAGATCCCGCAGGCCGCCCGCGCCGCCGAGGGCACCGCGCTGGAGCTGCAGGACGGCGCGTTCCCGCTGCTGGCCGGCGTGGACGTGTTCGACGACCCGAAGCAGGCGTTCTCCGGCGCCAACGTCGCCCTGCTCGTCGGTGCCCGGCCCCGCACGAAGGGCATGGAGCGCGGCGACCTCCTCGAGGCCAACGGCGGCATCTTCAAGCCGCAGGGCGAGGCGATCAACGCCGGTGCCGCCGAGGACATCCGGGTCCTGGTCGTCGGCAACCCCGCCAACACCAACGCCCTCATCGCCCAGCGCAACGCGCCGGACGTGCCCGCGGAGCGGTTCACCGCGATGACCCGCCTGGACCACAACCGGGCCGTGGCGCAGCTGTCGCAGAAGCTGAGCGTGCCGGTGTCGGAGATCCGCAAGGTCACGATCTGGGGCAACCACTCCGCGACGCAGTTCCCGGACATCCTGCACGCCGAGGTCTCGGGCCGGAACGCGGCCGAGGCCGTCGGTGACCAGCAGTGGTACGCCGACGAGTTCATCCCGCGGGTGGCCAAGCGCGGCGCCGAGATCATCGAGGTGCGCGGGGCGTCGTCGGCGGCGTCGGCCGCGTCGGCCGCGATCGACCACGTGTACGACTGGGTGAACGGCACCGCCGAGGGTGACTGGACGTCGGTGGCGCTGCCGTCCGACGGCTCCTACGGCGTGCCGGAGGGCCTGATCTCGTCGTTCCCGGTCGTCTCGCGGGGCGGCAAGTGGGAGATCGTGCAGGGTCTGGAGATCGACGACTTCTCCCGGGCCCGGATCGACGCGTCGGTCGCCGAGCTGGCCGAGGAGCGCACCGCGGTGGAGCGCCTGGGCCTGATCTGAGCCCCGTAGGTAGTGTGCCGGCCCGCCCACCCCGCACGGTGAGCGGGCCAGCGGTCTCAGTGGGGCGTGCGGCCGAGCTCGTGCCAGCTCGACTCGGACAGCTCCACCTCGTAGTGCTTCGCCGCCACCGTCAGGTTGGCGAAGGCGAGGTCGCGGTCCTTGTCGTTGACGCCGCGGACCTGGTCGAACCGCGCGACCGCGTTGCGGACGTGCTTGGCGTCCGTGAGCGGCAGTTTGCGCTGCTCAGGGAACGCGTAGACGCTGTCGGGCAGGCGCTCGCGGGTCTCCTCGGACAGGGTGCCGTGTGCCTCGAAGGGTCTCCAGGTCGTGTCCATGCCGTACTCGTTCCCTGGCGGCGCGGTTCCGACACACCGACCCGGCATATCTCGGCCGCTCGTTCGCCGTCGGCTGCGCGGGGCGGTACCGTCTGGTCCGAAGACGAGGTCGAAGGAGATCACGAGTGAAGGTGGATGCCGACGCGCGGCAGCGGCTGAGTGCGTTCCTGGCGGCGCACGAGGAAGCGATCGTGCGGCACTGGACGGAGATCGCCACCCGCACCTCGCGTGGCCGGCTCACCAGCGCCGAGCTGACTCTGCAGGTGCGGGACGTGCTCGGCGCGCTGCGGGCGATTCTCGGCCAGGACGCCGACGGCGATGTCGCGGGTGCCGACAGCGGCGAGTCGCGGGCCGCTCTGGCGGAGCTGTCCCGGACGTGGGCCCGGCAGGGCTTCTCGCCGAGCGAGACGGCGAGCCTCGTCTTCGCGGTCAAGGAGGTCGTGCTCAACCTGGGCGAGGCCGGCGAGGCCGGCGCGGGTGAGCTGGCGACGACCGACTTCCTCGTGCTGTCGCTGCTCGTCGACGACATGGGCCTGTTCACCTTCGAGACCTACACGAAGGTCCGGGAGTCGGTGATCGCCGACCAGACCGAGCAGTTGCTGGAGCTCTCCACGCCGGTCGTGAAGCTGTGGGACGGCGTCGTCGCGGTGCCGCTGGTCGGCACGCTCGACTCGGCCCGCGCCCAGGTGGTCATGGAAAAGCTGCTGCAGACCCTGGTCGACACCGGATCCGGCTACGCGATCGTCGACATCACCGGCGTGCCGGCGGTCGACACGCAGGTCGCGCAGCACATCCTGAAGACGGTCGTCGCGGCGCGGCTGATGGGCGCGGAGTGCATCATCTCCGGCATCCGGCCCCAGATCGCGCAGACCGTGGTGGCCCTGGGCATCGAGTTCGGCGACATCGTGACCAAGTCCAACCTCGCCGACGCGCTGCTGCACGCACTGCGGGCCAGCGGCGTCGAGGTGGTCCGCCGGGCGAGCCGCGACAAGGTGCTGTGATGGACCGCGTCCCCGTCCTGAAGATCGGCGAGATCCTGCTGGTCTCGATCCAGATCGACCTCGACGACCAGACCGCCCTGCAGCTGCAGGAGGACCTGTCGGACCGGATCGTGGAGACCGGCGCGCACGGCGTGGTGATCGACATCTCGGCCCTGGAGATCGTCGACTCGTTCATCGGCCGGATGCTGTCGACGATCGCGGCGGTGTCGCGGGTCCTGGACGCCGAGACGGTCGTGGTCGGCATGCGCCCGGCGGTCGCGATCACCCTGGTCGAGCTGGGCCTGTCGCTCAGGGGCGTCCGCACCGCGCTCAACGTCGACAAGGCCCTGGAGATCCTCGCCGAGGCCAAGCAGGTCCGCGGCGTGGGTGTGCTGGGCTACCGCGGCTCCGACGACGTGCCGGTATGACCCAGGAGCAGGAGGAGCAGCGCCTGCAGATCGCCGACGACAAGGACGTGGTGCGGGTGCGCCAGGCGGTCCGGGTGATGGCGATCGCCGCGAAGCTGCCGCTCGTCGACCAGACGAAGCTGGTCACGGCGGCGAGCGAGCTGGCGCGCAACACGCTCATCCACGGCGGCGGCGGGCACGCCGTGGTCGGCCAGGTGCACAACGGGCGGCGGGCCGGCGTCCGCGCCGAGTTCGTCGACGCCGGGCCGGGCATCGCCGACCTGGGCCTCGCCTTCACCGACGGCTACACGACCGGCAGCGGCCTGGGGCTCGGGCTCAGCGGCTCGCGCCGCCTGGTCGACGAGTTCGACATCGTCACCGCCGCCGGGGAGGGCACCCGGATCACGGTGACCAAGTGGGCCCGGTGATGCGGCCCGCGGAGGTCCCCAGCCAGGTCCCCCTGGTCGAGGAGCTCGGCTGGATCCCGGTCGACGAGGCGGGCGCGGCGGGGGTCGCCCGGCGCGTCGCCGTCGACCTGGCCCGCCGGCTCGGCTTCAGCGACGAGCGCACCGGCGAGGTGGCGATCGTCGCCGCCGAGCTGGCGAGCAACCTGCACCGGCACGCCGACGTGGGCTCGCTGTCGGTGCGGTGCCTGCGCAGCGGTGACACGGGCGGCGTGGAGCTGGTGGCCGTCGACAGCGGTCCGGGCATGGCGGATCTGGTCTTCAGCGGCTCCGACGGTACGAGCACCGCCGGCACCCTCGGGATCGGGCTGGGCGCGGTGCGCCGGCTGTCGAGCCATTCGGGCGGCTACTCGCTGCCGGGCCGGGGCACCGTCCTGGCCGCGCAGCTGTGGCCCGACCGCCGCGACGTCGGGGTGCCGGTCGTCGCCGGCCTGACCCGGCCGATCACGGGTGAGTCGGTGTGCGGCGACCGCTGGGCGGCGCTGGTGCGCGGCGGCGCGCTGCTCGTGCTCGTCGCCGACGGTCTCGGGCACGGCGCCCTCGCCGCGACGGCCGCGAACGCCGCCGTCGACGCGTTCCTCGGCGGTGACCTGGACGCGCCGGCGGCGATCGTGGAGCGCCTGCACCGGCTCGTCTCGCACACCCGCGGCGCGGCCGTGTCGGTGGCCCGCGTCGAGGCCGGCGCCGAGGGTGGCACGGTCCGCTTCGCCGGCCTGGGCAACGTGGCGGGTGTGGTCGCCTCGCCCAACGGGGAGCGCCGCGGCATGGTCAGCATGCCCGGCATCGTCGGGCACCAGTCGCGGGGCGTCCGCGAGTTCACCTACGACCTGCCGCCGGAGGCGGTGGTGGTCCTGCACTCCGACGGCGTGTCGGACCGCTGGACCCTGCGTGACTACCCGGGCCTGAGCCGCCAGGACCCGCTGCTCATCGCCGGCACCCTGCTGCGCGACGCCGGCGTGCGCCGCGACGACGCCTGCGTGGCCGTGGTGCGGCCATGAGCGAGTCCCCGGCCCCGGTGCCGGAGCCGCTGCTGCGCATGACGCTGCGCGAGGATCAGGACGTGTTCGTGGTGCGCCAGCGTGGCCGGGAGGTCGCCGCCGCCCTCGGCATGGAGCATCAGGACCAGGTCAGGGTCGCGACCGCGCTCAGCGAGATCGGCCGGCACGCGATCGGCGCCATGGTGACGTTCACCGCCGAGGTTTCCGGACGGCTCCGTCTGGTCATCGTTGTAGAAGCGGACGGCATCGGGATCAGTCCGCCCGAAGGCACGGCGGCTGCGGGGCGGTTGATGGACGAGGTGCACGTGGAACGGGACCGGATCAGCCTGATGCGCAGGCTGCCCGCCCAGGTCGGCCAGGAGCGGCTGGCCGCGGCGCGGGAGGAGCTGGCCGCCAGCCGGCCCACCACCGCGCTGGACGAGCTCAGTGTCCAGAACCGGCAGCTCGTGAGCGCCCTGGAGGAGGTCCAGGCGCACCGCGACGAGCTGCTCACCCTCAACGCGGAGCTGGAGGAGACCAACCGCGGGGTGATGGCGCTCTACACGCAGCTGTCCGAGGAGCTGGAGCAGACCAACCAGGGTGTCGTCGCCCTGTACGCGGAGCTGGACGAGCGCTCCGCGCAGCTGCGGGAGGCCAACGAGGCGAAGAGCCGGTTCCTGGCCAACGTGTCGCACGAGCTGCGCGCGCCGGTGACCGCCATCATCGGCCTGACGCGGCTGCTGCTCGACCCCCGCTCCGAGCCGCTCACCGCCGACCAGACGCACCAGCTGGACCTCGTCCAGGGCTCCGCCGCGGACCTGCTCGCGCGCGTCAACGACCTGCTGGACCTGGCGAAGGCCGAGTCCAACCGGATCGAGCCCAACTGGGCGCCGGTCGACCTGAGCGCGGTCTTCGGCCAGCTGCGCGGGACCCTGCGCCCCCTCGCCAAGCCGGGCGTGCGGTTCGAGGTCGCCGACCCGGCCGAGCCCGTGGAGCTGGTCACCGACGAGGTGCTGCTCACCCAGATCCTGCGCAACCTGCTCACCAACGCGCTGAAGTTCACCGACGCGGGCAGCGTCGCGATGGGCGCGCTCGTGCGCGACGGCCGGCTGCACATCGCGGTCGCCGACACGGGCATCGGCATCCCGTTCGCCGAGCAGCGCCGCGTCTTCGAGGAGTTCCACCAGGTGCGGGGCGCCCATCAGGCGGGCGGGACCGGCCTCGGGCTGCCCTACGCGCGGCGCCTGGCGACCCTGCTCGGCGGCGGGCTCAGCATGGTCAGCGAGCCGGGGGAGGGCAGCACGTTCACCCTCGACCTGCCGCTGCGCCCCGCGCCGGAGGACGACCAGGACCTGCCGCACGTGCGGGCGGTGCTCGTCGTCGACGACGAGGCGGCCGCCCGGCAGGCGCTGCGCGAGCACCTGACCGGCATCGCCGAGCACGTGCACGAGGCCGCCGACGCCCGTTCGGCGCTCGCGATCGCGATGCGGGAGCGGCCGTCGCTGATCTTCCTGGACCTGCGGATGCCGGGCGGTGACGGCGGCGAGCTGATCGCCGCGCTGGCCGGCGTGCCGGAGCTCAGCGGTGTACCGGTCGTGGTGGTGACCGGCGCCGACGTGGGACACGTCCCGGGCGCCGCCGCGGTCCTGGGCAAGTCCGCGCTGACCCGCCGGATGATCGCCGACGTCGTCGCCCGGGTCACCACGTGACCGGGCCGGAGCGCAGCGGAGGAGCCGGTCACCATGGGCGCAGTACCGGGTCGCGGCGACGCCGGAGCGTAGCGGAGGCGGCGGCGTGACCGGCGAGGCTGCCGCCGACATCCTGGTTGTCGACGACAGCCCTTCCAAGCGGTACGTCATCACCAGCTGGCTGCGCCGCGACGGGCACCGGGTCACCGAGGCCGCCACCGGCACGGAGGCGCTGCACCTGCTGCACACCGAGGGCCTGCACGCGGAGCTGGTGGTGCTCGACGTACGGCTGCCGGACATCGACGGGTTCGAGGTCGCGGAGCGGATCAAGGAGGACCCGCGGACCACCGCCGTCCCCGTGATCCACATCTCGGCGACCGCCGTCCACGTGGTGGACCGCACCCAGGGCCTCAACCGGGGCGCGGACGCGTACCTGGCCGAGCCGATCGACCCGGACGAGCTGCTCGCCACCGTGCGGGCGAAGCTGCGCGAGTACCGGGCCCGCCGCCGCGCCGAGCGTCTCGCCGGCCGGCTGACGCGGCTGGTGGACACCACGACCGAGTTCAACGCCGCGACCAGCCTCACGGACCTGCTGCTGGCCGCCGCGACCGGCGCCGCCCGGGTGTTCGACGGGCCCGCCGCGGTCGCCGCCTCCTCGGAGGAGTCCGGGCCGATCGCGGTGCAGGTCGACGCCGTCGGCGGCGACCCGGTGCTGCGCCCGGCGATGCGCGACCAGTTCGAGCTCGACCCGCTCGACGGCCAGGCCGGCATCGTGCTGTTCCCGCTGGAGGACGGCCCGTGGTGGCGGGGCGCGGTGTGGCGGGTCGTCGCGCGGGCCAAGCGGGGCCGGGAGCCGGTGCACGTCGCCGTGCCCGCGGAGGGGTTCAGCGAGGACGACGCCGACCTGCTGCGCCAGTTCGGCCAGGCGGTGGCCCTCGCGGTCGAGGCGCTGCGCAGCTACGACGAGGAGCGGCGCACCGCGCTGACGCTGCAGCAGAGCATGCTGCCCCGGCGGCTGCCCGCGGTGCCGGGCGTGCAGCTCGCGGTGCGGTACCAGCCGGCCAGCGAGCACGCGTCGGTCGGCGGCGACTTCTACGAGATCCTTCAGGTGGACGGCCGGCTCGTCGCGGCGATCGGCGACGTCGCCGGGCACTCGCTGCGGGCCGCCACGATCATGGCGGAGGTCCGGCACGCGCTGCGCGCCTACCTGGTGGAGGACTCGTCGCCGGGGCCGAGCATGGAGCGGCTCAACCGGATGATGCTGCGGCTGCTGCCGGAGGAGATCGCGACGATGTGCCTGCTCAGCATGGATCCGGCCAGCGGGGAGGTGCGGCTCACCAACGCCGGGCACCCGCCGCCGCTGCGGGTCCGGGACGGGCGGGTCAGCCTCGTCGAGGGGCGGGTGGCGCTGCTGGGCGTGCCGACCTCGCACGAGGACGAGATCCGGCTGACGCTGGCGCCGGGGGAGACCCTGATCCTGGTGACCGACGGGCTGATCGAGGTCCGCGGGCACACCTTCAACGAGGGGCTCGACGCGCTGTGCCGCGCCGTCGGCGAGGTCGAGGACGACCTGGAGCAGTTCTGCGACCGGCTGCTGAGCGCCCTGAGCGCGGGGACCAGGGACGACGACGTGGCCCTCCTGGTGATCCGCAGGGTGGATTTCGGCTGAACCGGTTGCGTGGTGCCCACCGACCGAACACGCTGCGTGAAACGAATGGGGGGCAACATCATGGCGGTCTGTGAGACCTGCGGCAACGACTACCACATGAGCTTCGAGGTCCGGACGGTCGGCGGCGGCGTGCACGTCTTCGACTCCTTCGAGTGCGCGATCCACCGGCTGGCGCCGGTCTGCGAGCACTGCGGCACGAAGATCGTCGGCCACGGCGCCGAGGTGTCCGGCAGCTTCTACTGCAGCGCGCACTGCGCCCGCACCGCCGACCAGGCGCTCGGCCTGGAGATCCGGGACACGGTGGGGGCGTACCCCGGGTGAGCCTTGCCGGTGCCCTGCATGATTGGCTCTTGGAGCAGCAGGGCATTGGTTGAGGCACACGTCGCGGAGGAGCAGCTGTGGTGGTCCTGGGTATCGACATCGGCGGTTCGGGCATCAAGGGAGCGCCGGTCGACCTGGCAACCGGCGAGTTCACCGCCGACCGGCACCGCATCGAGACCCCGCAGCCGGCGGACATCGCCGCCGTCGTCGACACGGTCGCGGCGGTCGTCGCGCAGTTCCCGCCGGCGAGCAGCGTCGGGATCACGTTTCCCGCCGTCGTGCAGCACGGGGTGACGAAGACCGCCGCGAACGTCGACGCGTCGTGGGTCGACGCGCCGGCGGAGCAGCTGTTCAGCGACAGGTTGGGGCGGCCGGTGACGGTCCTCAACGACGCGGACGCGGCCGGGGTGGCCGAGATCGAGTACGGCGCCGGCAAGGGCGTCGACGGCCTGGTCGTGATGGTCACCCTCGGCACCGGCATCGGCAGCGCCCTGTTCATCGACGGGAAGCTGGTGCCCAACACCGAGTTCGGCCACCTGCAGATGAGCGGGCTGCACCTGCACGGCGGCGACGCCGAGGACTACGCCTCGGACCGCATCCGCGAGGTCGAGGGCCTCGGCTGGCAGGACTGGGCCGAGCGGGTCCAGGTCTACCTGCGCCACCTGCACGCGCTGCTGTGGCCGGACCTGATCATCATCGGCGGCGGCGTGAGCAAGAAGACGGACAAGTGGCTGCACCACGTCTCGGTGCCCACGAAGGTCGTCCCGGCGACCCTGCAGAACAACGCCGGCATCGTCGGCGCGGCGCTCCTGGCATCCAGACGGGCGCACTGAGCGCACGCGCGTGCGCTGATAGGGCACGATGGGTCGCATGGGGGACATGCCCGCGCCGTTGCGTGCCGAGGACCCGGCGACCGTCGGGTCCTACCGGCTGCTCGGCGTGCTCGGCGTCGGCGGCATGGGCACCGTCTACCTCGCCGCCGGCCCCGGCGACCGCCGGGTCGCGCTGAAGGTCGTCAACCCCGTCTGGCACGGCGACCCGCAGTTCCTGCAGCGGTTCGCGGCCGAGGCCGCCGCCGCGTCGCGGGTCGCCGGGTTCTGCACCGCGCGGGTCCTCGACGTGGCCCTGGACGGCCCGGTGCCGCACCTGGTGACCGAGTACGTGTCCGGGCCGTCCCTGCACGACTACGCGACCGTCAACGGGCCGCTCGGCGGTCAGGTCGAGGCGGTCGCGGTCGGGGTGGCCGCGGCGCTGACCGCGATCCACGCCGTCGGGCTCGTGCACGCCGACCTGAGCCCGCGCAACGTGCTGCTGTCACCGTTCGGCCCGAAGGTCATCGACTTCGGCGTCGCCCGCCCGCACGGCCACGACGGGCCCGTCGGGCAGCTGTTCGGCACGCCGGGGTGGCTGGCGCCCGAGCAGGAGCGCGGCGCCCCGCCCAGCCAGGCCTCCGACGTGTACGCGTGGGGCGTCCTCGTCGCGTGGGCGGGCACGGGCGTGATGCCGGCGGGTGCCGTCCCGGACGGGCTGGCGCCCGGCATCGCCGAGATCGTGGCCCGGGCGCTGCGGCCCGACCCGGCGGCCCGGCCGACGGCCCGCCAGCTGCTGCTCGCGCTGGTCGGCGACGACGACCCGGCGGCGGTGCACGTGACGTCGCCGCGCGCCGACCCCAGGACCCGGCCCACGGCCCATCCCACGGCCGGCCCCACCGCAAGGGTCCGCGGCGCCGCGCCGCCCCGGCCGCCGACGGGCCGGTTCGCGCCCGGCGCGGCGCCGGTCATCCCGGTGTCGCCGACCGCGGTGCATGCGATGCCCGTCTCGCCGGTGCCCGTCAGCCCGACGATGCTCGACCCCGCCTTCGGTGCTCCGGTGTCGTCCCAGTATGCGGACCCCGGTCGCGGGCACCCGCCGCTGCCGCCGGTGCCTCCGCCGCCCCGCCGCCCGCCGCGCCGCACCGGCAGGGCGGTGGCCGCCGTCGTCGCGGTGCTGATCGTGCTCGGCTGCCTGTGGGGCGTGTTCGACCTCGCCGGCTCGATCGGCTCGGGCAAGGGCGGCGACGCGAACGCGGGCCCCAGCACCGCCGCGCCGGCGAGCAAGGCGCCGTCGAAGAAGCCGAGCCCGGTCGGCACCGACGGCGGCGTCCGCTTCACCGTCACCGGCTTCGAGTGCGGCGTGAAACGCATCGGCGAGTGGCCGATCGTCAAGGACGCCGTGGGCGAGTTCTGCCTGGTCGAGGTGCGGGTCGAGAACCTCGGCACCGGCAGCACCCGCATCTATCAGGGCTCGCAGCGGCTGCGCGACACCGACGGCAACGACCACAAGGCCGACGACTGGTCGTGGCTCTACAACGCCGAAACCCGACCGCTTTACGGGGAAATCAGAGCCGGCAAACCGGTCACCGGCACGCTCGTCTTCGACGTGCCCAAGGGGCTCCGGTTCGACGTCCTGGTGGTCAAGCAGCAACCGCTCAGCGACGGCACCGTCATCCACCTCCCCGGTCGGTAGAGCGCTTTCAGGAGCGTGCCCGCGCGTCACCGCGACGGCGGGCGCGTCGGCGTGCTGTGAGCAAACACCACCGTCCGACGCGTTGGCAAGCTTTTCCCAGGCGTTACGTTTCGTTACCACCGTGTTATTGACACCACAGTCCGCAATCGGATTTAGTGTGCCGGAACCGGTTGCGGAACCGGTTCCAGAAAACGCTCTCTTGCCAGAAAGCGCTCTCACAGAGAGGATCGCGGCGTGCCGATCACCATCGCCGATGTTGCCTCACGGGCCGGGGTCAGCAAGACCACCGTCTCGCGGGTGCTCAACGGCAAAGGCGAGGTCGACGAGTCGACCGCGGCACGGGTGCGGAGGGTCATCGACGAGCTGGGTTACACGCCCAGCGCGCGGGCGGTCAACCTCGCCCGGGGCCACACCAGGGTCATCGGGATGTTGGTGCCTTCGCTGATCTGGCCGTGGATGGGCGAGATCGTGCAGGGAGCTGTTGACGTCGTCGAAGCGGAGGGTTACGGGTTGCTGCTCTTCACGTGCAACCGTGGCGCCGAGTCGATGCGCCAGTTCTCGGCGCAGGTCTCCGGCAAGGCCTTCGACGGCCTGCTGGCGATCGAGCCGGAGGGCACCCTGGACTACCTCGCCGACCTGTATGCCGGCGGCCTGCCGGTGGTGCTCATCGACGACCGCGGCGACAAGCCGCTCATGCCGTCGGTGGGGACCACCAACCGGGCCGGCGGGGCCCTGGCCGCCCGGCATCTGGTCGAGATCGGCCGGCGGCGCCCCCTCGTCATCACCGGATCCGAGAAGTTCGGCTGCACACAGGACCGGCTCGGTGGCTTCGCGGACGTGTTCGCGGCCGCCGGTCACCCGGTCGACCCGCGTTTCGTGATGGAGGGCGACTTCACCTACGACTGCGGCTCCCAGGCGATCCGGCGGGCGCTGGGCCTGGGGCTGGAGTTCGACTCGGTCTTCGCCCACAACGACCTGTCCGCGGCGGGCGCCCTCCAGGGGCTGCGCCAAGCGGGCCGCGCGGTGCCGGAGGATGTCGCCCTCGTGGGCTTCGACGACATCGTCCACGCCGCGCACACCGAGCCACCACTCACGACCATCCGCCAGCCGATGCGGCAGATGGGCGAGATGGCGGCCCGGCGGCTCATCGCACACTTCGACGGCACGCCGTTGACGAGTGAGCCCAACATCCTGTCCACCACGCTCGTCGTGCGGTCCTCGACCTTGCCGGCGTAGCCCGAGCGCTCCACCGCACCATCCCCGCACCAACCCGCACCAACCCGCACCACCAGCACCACCCGGCACGACGCACCACCGATACCGCACCAAAGGGCGGGACCTGCCGCAAGAAGGCCCCGTCGTCATACCCCGAATGCCCGCCCCACCTGTCGATCCAGGTACGTAAGGAGACACCCCCGTGCATACCAGACGCTCCGTTGTGCTCGGCCTCGCCGGGTTGCTCGCCACCGGCGCTCTCGCTGCGTGTGGCGACTCGCCGAACGCCGACAACGCGAAGAAGGGCCCGACGGTCCTCAACGTCGGCATGCCGAACGGCCCGCAGACCGAGAACCAGAACCCGTTCCTCAGCACGTCCGCGGCGTCCAAGTCGGGCTACCGCTGGGCGCTCTACGAGCCGCTGATGATGTGGAACCCGGTCAAGCCGGCCGACCCGATGAAGCCGTGGCTCGCCACCAAGGCGGAGTGGTCGAAGGACTACACCTCGGTCAAGGCCACCATCCGTGACAACGCCACCTGGTCCGACGGCCAGAAGGTCACCGCCGAGGACGTCGCGTTCACGTACAAGATGCTGCGTGACAACGAGGCGCTCAACACCGGTGGTCTCACCATCTCCGACGCCTCGGCCAGCGGCGCGGACGTGACCATCACGTTCAAGAACCCGCAGTTCGTCAGCCAGCACAAGGCCATCGCCCAGGTCCCGATCGTCCCCAAGCACATCTGGGAGAAGGTCTCGGACCCGAAGGCGGAGCTCGCCAAGAACCCGATCGGCTCCGGCCCGTACACGCTGAAGTCGTTCACCCCGCAGACCGCCACGCTGACGGTCCGCGACAAGGGCTACTGGCAGGCGCTGCCGCAGGTCAAGGAGCTGCGGTACACCTCCTACACCGACAACAACGCGCAGACCACCGCGCTCGCCAACGGTGAGTCGGAGTGGAGCTTCGTCTTCATCCCCAATGTGAAGACGGTCTTCATCGACAAGGACGCCGCGCACCACAAGATCTGGGCCCCGCCGGTCCTCGGCATCCACGGCCTGTACATCAACACCACCAAGGCGCCGTTCGACGACAAGAACCTGCGCGTGGCCATGAGCATGGTCATCGACCGTGACGACATCTTCAACACGGCCGAGGCCGGCTACTTCCACCCGCTGGTGAAGAGCGTGACCGGTCTGCCCAGCCCCGCCGGCGACGCGTTCCTCGCGCCGGAGTTCAAGGGCAAGGACTACAAGATCGACATCGAGGGTGCCAAGGCGCTCCTCACCGCCAACGGCTACAAGTACGAGGGCACCACGCTGAAGGACAAGACGGGCAAGGCCGTCACCCTGACGCTGACCGACCCGGCCGGGTGGTCGGACTACCAGACCTCGCTGGAGATCGTGAAGGCCAACCTTCAGAAGATCGGCATCGAGGCCACGGTCGAGAAGGCCAACCAGGACGCGTGGTTCAAGAACGTCGAGGCCGGTCAGTTCGACGCGGGCTTCCGGTGGACCAACGGCGGTAACACGCCGTACGACATCTACCAGACGATCATGGACGGCGACCTGCTCAAGCCGATCGGCACCGCCAGCCCCGCCGGTAACTTCGGGCGCTTCAACAACCCCGAGGCCACCAAGGCGCTGCGCGACTACCAGTCGGCGACCGAGGACTCGGTCCGTGTCGACGCGATGAACAAGCTCCAGAAGATCTTCGTCGAGCACATGCCGATGATCCCCGTCGGCGCCGACAATGTCGGTGGGGCCTACTCCACGAAGCAGTGGACCGGCTGGCCGGACGACGCCAACCCCTACGGCGCCGCCCAGCCCACCCAGGCGAACGCGCTCGACGTGATCCTGCACCTCAAGCCGGCCTCCTGACCGGTCGCTAGTGACGGGGGGGCCCCGGGTTGGCCCCCCGGGCCCCCCCGGGGGGCCCCCC